>NZ_JACVTV010000044.1:0-30255 GCF_016624625.1 Stenotrophomonas sp. S41
GTAGTGTGGCTCAAGCCATGCGAGAGTAGGTCATCGCCAGGGTTTATACCCAAAAACCCCGCTGCTCACGCAGCGGGGTTTTTTCTTATTAAGTGAAGGCACTGCTTTTCCGGGTACCTTCCGCCCCAAGGGCAAGATCGCGAGCTGGCGCTGCAAGCGCTGCTGCAACCGTCTCCCTGGTGAAATTAGCGCTGTGGAACCACCCGATCCCATCCCGAACTCGGAAGTGAAACGCAGCTGCGCCGATGGTAGTGTGGCTCAAGCCATGCGAGAGTAGGTCATCGCCAGGGTTTACACCCAAAACCCCGCTGCTCACGCAGCGGGGTTTTTCTTTGCGCGCAGATAAACACGCTGGGGGCGTTGCCGCGCGTTGCGCGGTGCCAGCCAAGGCTGTAGATCCACGCCATGCGTGGATGGACCGCCCCACCGCCCACAAAAAAAGGCGGCGCCCCGGGGGGCGCCGCCTGGACCTCAACACTGTTCAGTCGAGCATGGCTCGGCTTTACGGGGCCGCAGTCTTGTTCTTCATCATCTCGTCGCGGGCGGCCTTGAAGGGATTGCCTTCGGACCAGTTCGGCCAGCGATCGCCGCCTGCCAGTTCCTTGCCCACGCCGTACATCAGTTCCAGGTCTTCCACGGTGCCATCCAGCTTCCAGGTGGACGCATCGAACTCATCCTTCGGCCCGTGGTAGCGGTTGTTGCCGTAATCGGTCGCGGCCTTGCGGCCCGCGTCGACGCCACCGTCGCGCAGGTCCTCGCCACCGTCGGCATACAGCGCCGGCACGCCGGCCTTGGCGAAGTTGAAGTGGTCCGAACGGAAGTAGAAGCCGCTCTGCACCGAGGTCTCGCCGTGCAGGGTGCGATCCTGGGCGGCCGCCAGCGGCTTGAGAATGTCCTCCAGCTCGGAACTGCCGAAACCGGTCACCGTCACGTCCTTGGCACGGCCGGCCACCGACATCGCGTCGATGTTGATCACGCCGGCAATCTTGTCCAGCGGGAAGGTCGGGTGGGCCACGTAGTACTTGGAACCCAGCAGGCCGGACTCTTCCAGGGTCACGGCCAGGAACACCACCGAACGCTCCGGCTTCGGATCCTGGTGGGCCATGGCTTCGGCCACTTCGAGGATGCCGGCCACGCCGGTCGCGTTGTCGACAGCACCGTTGTAGATGTTGTCGCCTTCCTCGCCCTCATGCTTGCCCAGGTGGTCCCAGTGGGCCATGTACAGCACGGCTTCGTCGGCACGCTTGCTGCCCGGCAGCACGCCCACCACGTTGCGCGACTGCTTCTGCGCGATCTGGCTCTTCAGGTCGACCGCGGCGGTGGCCTTCAGCGGCACCGGCTTGAAGCCGCGCTTGCTGGCGTCCTTGTAGGCCTGCGCCAGGTCCAGGCCGGCCCCGGCAAACAGCGCCTTGGCGGCGTCCGCACTCAGCCAGCCCTGCACCGGGATGCGCGCTTCCGGATCATCCTTGGCCGGCAGGTCGTACTGCGGGCCGGCCCAGGAGTTCTTCACCACATCCCAGCCATAGGAAGCACCGGCGGTGTCGTGCACGATCAGCGCGGCGGCGGCACCCTTGCGGGCGGCTTCCTCGAACTTGTAGGTCCAGCGCCCGTAATAGGTCATGCGCTTGCCGTCGAACAGCTTCTCGTCGCCGACATGGAAGCCCGGGTCGTTGACGAACATCACGACCGTCTTGCCCTTCCAGTCCTGGCCGGCGTAGTCGTTCCACTTCTGCTCCGGCGCATCCACGCCATAGCCGACGAACACGAGGTCACTGGCATCGACCTTCACTTCGGCCTCGCCGGTACGGGTGCCCACCACCATGTCGGTGCCGAACTTCAGCTCGGTGGTCTTGCCACCCTGGGTGATCTTCAGGACGGTCGATTCGTCGGCCGTGGTCTCGGTCATCGGCACGTCCTGGAACCAGCTGTCACCGTTGCCCGGCTGCAGGCCGATGCGCTGCATCTGGTCGCGGATGTAGTTGACCGTCAGTTCTTCGCCCTTGCTGCCCGGGGCGCGGCCTTCGAATTCGTCCGAAGCCAGCGTCTTGACCATCTCGCTGAAGTCGGCGGCGTTGATGCCGGGCGAGAAGGTGTGGGCTGCCGGCGTGGCGGCAGCATCGGGGCTGGCGGCAGGCGCCGGCGTGGAAGTGTCTTCGCCTTTGCAGGCACTGAGCGCGGCCGCGGCGGCCAGGCACAGGAGGAGTTTGCGGGGCATCGTCGTTTCCTGGATACACGAGGGATGGCCACGCCGGGCGCGGCCGGTGAAGGGGAGCATTCCCCGTACTGCAGCGCCGGGGACTCAGTCCGCCGGCGCGGTATCGGTGTCGAACGGGATCGGCTCGGCACCGGTGACCGGCCCGACGCGTGCGGTGCGGTGCACGTACAGCACCACCTCGCGTTCGAACAGCAGCGGGCCTTCGACCACGGCGTTGGGGCCGATGATCACGCGCGGCTTGCGGCTGGCGGTGAGCGAAACGCTGAAGTTGGGCTTGCGCACGCGCAGGCCGCCACCGACCTGCGAGCCGATGCCCACGGTGATGTCACCGTTGACCGTTTCCACGTCCTTGCGCACGCGGCTGCTGACCAGGCCGATGCCACCATTGACCGTTTCCACGCCGCCTTCGATCTGGCTGCCGTGGTCGCTGAAGATGCTGCCGTTGACCGTGCTGACATCGCCTTGGGCGATGACTTCACGGCCCAGGCGCACGCTGCCGTTGACCGTCTCGATGCTGCCGGTGCGGGCGCGGTCGGCCACGGTGACGCCGCCGTTGACGGTGTCGATGCTGCCGGTTTCCACGCCATCACCCACGCGGATGCCGCCGTTGACGGTGTCCAGCTTGCCGTAGCGCTGGCCCGGGTCGGCGCTGATGCTGCCGTTGACCTTGCTGATGTTGTCCTGCGCGCCAAGCGGGCCGGCGACCAGCAGTGCGCCCAACAGCAGCGGAATGGAGAGCGTTTTCATGGGGGACCTCGTTGTTGTGCGGCTGGCAGGCCGCGTGCGTTGATGTCACCATTCCCCGGCACCCCCTGCAACTGCCTGAAGTCACTGGAAAGCCCTTGCGCAACAACGTCTTCCCCTCACGCCGACATCACACCGCCGCTGCCCGCGCCGGGCGTTGCCTGTTGCTGGGGCTGGCATTGGCGCTGGCCGCTCCCCTGCCAGGCAGCGCGCAGACCGCTTCTACCCGCGAGGCCGAGCGCAAGCTGCAGAAGCTGCGTACCGAACTGAAGGGCGTGGCGCAGGAGCGCCGGCAGATCGAGGGCCAGCGCGGCCAGGCCTCACGGCAGCTGCGCGATGCCGACGAAAAGGTTGCCCGCAGCGGCCGGGCACTGGCCCAGACCGAAACCGCGCTGCGCGAGCAGAACCAGGCCCTGGCCGAAGCCGAACAGCGTCGCGCCACCCTGCAGGCCAACCTGGCCCAGCAGAACCGCGAGCTGGCCGGGCTGCTGCGCGCGGCCTACCAGCTGGGCAACCATGCCCCGCTGAAGCTGCTGCTGTCGCAGGACACGGTGGCCGATGCCAACCGTGCCCTGGCGTACCACCGCTACCTGCAGCGCGAGCGTGCCCAGCGCATTGCCACCCTCACCGGCGACCTGAAGGAACTGGAGACGCTGCAGGCGCAGATTGCCGAGCGCAAACAGAGCCTGCAGGGCGCGCAGCGCGACCAGAAGCAGCAGGCGGCCTCGCTGGCGGCCGATCGCCGCGAACGTGCGCAGACCGTGGCCTCGCTGGAAGAACGCTTCAAGGACCGCCGCGAGAAGGAACAGGCACTCGGCCAGGATGCCAAGGCGCTGGAAACGCTGCTGGCCAACCTGCGTGCGGCCGCCGCCCGCGCCGAGGCCGAACGCCGTGCCGCCGCGCGCAAGGCTGCCGCCGAAAAGGCCGCTGCCGAAAAGGCCGCACGCCAGGCCAAGGCCGAGGGCCGTCCGCCGCCGCCCACCAAGGTCCCGCCGGCCGTGGCCTCCGCGCCTGCGCCGAAGGTGGGCGGGCTGGGCTGGCCGCTGTCGGGCAACCTGCTGGCCCGCTATGGCGCCAAGCTGCCCGACGGGCGCACCAGCAGCGGCGTGCTGATTGGCGCGCCGGCCGGCAGCACCGTCACCGCCGTGGCCGATGGCACCGTGGTGTTCTCCGACTGGATGACCGGCTACGGGATGATCCTGATCGTCGACCATGGCAACGGCTACATGAGCCTGTACGCACACAACGACACCCTGCTGAAGGATGCCGGCGCGCGCGTGAGCCGTGGTGATGCCGTGGCCAAGGTCGGCAATTCCGGTGGCCAGGGCGTGACCGCGCTGTACTTCGAGCTTCGCCGCGGCGGGCAACCGGTCAACCCGGACAGCTGGCTGCAGCGGCGCTGAATCGACGCTGCTGCTACCGGGCCGGATTCAACGGGAATTTAGCCACGCTTCGCGCATAATCGGGGCATGTGCCTTGGGCACGATGCCACCGTCGACAGGAGTGATCCATGCGCGCAGCCCGTACCGCCACCCTCTTGCTGGCCCTGATGCCAGCGCTGTCCTGGGCGCAGCAGACTGCGCCGGCCGCCACCGATACCTCCGGCCAGGCAGCGAGCAACGAGGAGGCGGTGACCTCGAAGGTGCCGCTGGAAGACATCCGTCGTTTCGTCTCGGTCTACAACGCGGTCCGCGCGGCCTATGTCGATCCGGTCGATGACAACAAGCTGATGCAGTCGGCCGTGCGCGGCCTGCTGCTGGATCTCGATCCGCACAGCACCTACTTCAACAAGGAAGATGCCGAGGCCTTCGACGAGCAGGCCAACGGTGCCTACGAAGGCATCGGCGTGGAGCTGCAGCAGCAGCCCGACAACGCCAGCATGAAGGTCATCTCGCCGATCGACGACACGCCGGCGGCCAAGGCCGGCATCCTCGCCGGTGACCTGATCATCGCCATCGACGGCAAGCCGATCAGCGCCATCGATGCCAGCGAGCCGCTGCGTGGCCCGGCCGGCAGCAAGGTGGTGCTGACCATCGTGCGCGACGGCAAGCCCAAGCCGTTCGATGTCAGCCTGACCCGGCAGACCATCCGCGTGACCAGCGTGAAGAGCCGCATGCTCGAACCGGGCTACGGCTACATCCGCCTGAGCACGTTCCAGGCCGATACCGGTTCTGATTTCCAGAAGCACGTGCAGCAGCTGCAGAAGCAGGCCGGTGGCCAGCTCAAGGGCCTGGTGCTGGATCTGCGCAGCAACCCGGGTGGCCTGCTGACCGCCGCGGTGCAGGTGGCCGATGACCTGCTCGACAAGGGCAACATCGTCAGCACCCGCGGCCGCATCAGCATCAGCGATGCACGCTTCGATGCGACGCCGGGCGACCTGCTGAAGGGCGCGCCGGTGGTGGTGCTGGCCGACGCCGGTTCGGCCAGTGCGTCCGAAGTACTGGCCGGTGCGCTGCGCGACAACAAGCGTGCGCGCGTGGTCGGCAGCCGGACCTTCGGCAAGGGCTCGGTGCAGACCGTGCTGCCGCTGGACAACGGCGATTCGGTCAAGCTGACCACGGCGCGCTATTACACGCCCAGCGGCAAGTCGATCCAGGCCACCGGCATCGTGCCCGACGTCGAACTGAAGCCGGCGCCGACGCCGGAGGAAGATGCACTGCCGGCCAGCCTGAGTGATTACAGCGAGGCGACCCTGCCGGGCCACCTGCGCGGTGACGACGAAGGTACCGAGGGCTACCGCGCCGGTGCGGTGCTGCCGGGCGATGGCCCGATCAACGATGCCCTGGCCGAACTGAAGAACCCGGGTTCGGTGGCCACCCGCCTGAAGGCCGAAGCGGCCAAGGCCGAGGCGGAGAAGGCGACGAAGGCCGCGGCCGCCAAGCCGGCGCCGAAGCCTGAGGCAAAGCCCGATGCGAACGCAGAGCCGAAGCCCGAACCGAAGCCCGCGGCCAAGCCCTGACGGTAGCGCCGGGCCATGCCCGGCGGACGCCCTGTTCATCCGGAAGGCGGCGCGGCCGAGGTGTCGCCCGATAGAATCGGCCCATGGATGATTCGAACCTCGCGACCACGATCAGCCAACTGCTTGGTCGTAATCCGCTGCCGAGTGACCGGGCGATTGGCCTGCTGGAATCCTTGGCGAGTCGCCATGGCATTGATCCGTGCCTTGTCTATTGGTGGGCAGGCAAAGCGTCGGCTGATCAGACCATCCAGTACGATGGCAGCGATGAAGGCCTTTCCTGCTTGGCTGATCTGCTGGCAGAAGCGGACGGTGAAATCTGCCTGGTGGCGTCAGATGAGCGCGCATTGCCGTGGCCGGTCTGGACCCTGCAGGTAAGTGAACTGGTTCCCTTGCTCGGCGAGTTGCCGTTCTTCGAGTATTTCGTGGTGCTGGATGGCGGCGCTACGCTGCTGTTTGATACCCACCACAACACCCTGGTGGTCTGTCGCGAGTGACGCTTTAGGCGACATCGCGGACGGAGCAGATCCACATAAATGAAGGAGTCGAGCAAGCTCGACGCTACGAACGCGCGAGTGAACGCGGAGCCGGCCAGCGGCCGGCACTACCCGGTGCTCAGAACCCGTGGCGCTTGCGCAGCTTGCGGGCGATGGCCGCGCGCACATAGACGCCGTACAGCAGGCCGAACACGAAGCCACCGATGTGCGCCCACCAGGCCACCATGCCGAAGCTTGGGCCGATGTGGGCGAACACCACCTGCAGTGCGGCCCAGACGCCGATCAGCAGATAGGCCGGGGCACGCACGAATTCCAGGAACAGGCCCAGCGGGATGACCACGCCCAGGCGCGCGGCCGGGAACAGCGCCAGGTAGGCGCCGATCATCGCCGACACCGCGCCGCTGGCGCCGATGATGATCTGGTCCGGGCTGCCCATGGTGTAGATCGCCACCAGGTTGGACACCGCGCCGCCGACCAGGAACAGCAGCATCAGCCGCCACGGCCCCAGCACGCGCTCGGCGGGCAGGCCGAAGATCAGCAGGAACACCAGGTTGCCCAGCAGGTGCGACCAGTCCGCGTGCAGGAACAGGGCGGTGAACAACCGCAGCACGCTGCCGTCCTGCAGGGTCGCCCACCAGTCCTGGGGCTGGGTCAGGCCGGTCGACAGCGCGCCCCAGTCCAGCCAGAGGCTGTTGCGGGCGTCGCCCGGACGCGAGATCGACCACAGGAATGCCAGCCACAATGCCGCAAACAGCACGGGTGTAGCCCAGCGCAGCGTGGCCTTCTTGCGGGAGGGGAGAGACACGAACATGGCAGCTAGCCTAGCGTGCCGGGGCTTTGCGCGGGCGAGGCGCCTGTTCAGTTTTCGCGCATCGAATACGGCCGCTGCTGTTATTGTTTCATTAACGGCTCTGGGTAATACTCGCATACGGCGTCGTATGTCGGGAGGGGAATCCGGCGCGTTCTGGCGGGCCTTTGCGGGTCCGGTAGGCGCAGGCGCACTCAGAGCACCATCACCGCTTACCGGAGAGAGAACACGATGCAAACTGCTTCCACCATTGCCCGACTGACCCTGCTGGCCGTCGGCGTTGCCGGTGCGCTGGCCGCCGCTGATGCCAACGCCGCTGCCTTCCAGCTGAAGGAAAACAGCGCCAAGGGCCTGGGCCGTGCGTTCGCCGGCTCCACCTCCGCCGAAGGCGATGCCTCGGTGATCGCCACCAACCCGGCCTCGATGCGCCTGCTCGACGGCACCCAGTTCCAGGGTGACGTCAGCGCCATCAGCTTCGGCGCCAAGTTCCGCGGCGAAGGCCAGTACGGCAACGGCGCCCCGATTTCCGGCGGCAACGGCGGCGACGCCGGCATGATCGCCCCGGTCCCGGCGGCGTACTTCCACGTCCCGTTCGGCGCGAACGACAACATGCACTTCGGTGCCTCGCTGACCGTGCCGTTCGGCTTCAAGACCGAGTACGACACCGACTGGGTCGGCCGCTACAACGGCGTCAAGACCGACCTGAAGGCGATCGACCTGGGCGTGGCGTTCTCCTATGACGTCAACCCGTACCTGTCGTTCGGTGTCGGCGTGTTCGCCGAGCGCCTGAACGTCGACCTGACCAGCGCCGTCGATGCCGGTACCGCCATCAACGCCAGCGCCCAGCAGCGTGCTTCGGCCGCCGTGCTGGCTGCCGGTGGCACCCCGGCGCAGGCTGCAGCCGCTGCCCGCCAGGCCGCCGTGCAGGCCGCCCAGCTCGGCTTCTCGCCGGGTTCGGCCGATGGCTACCTCCGCATCAAGGGTGACGAAGTGTCCGTGGGTTACACCCTGGGCATGACCGTCAGCCCGGTGGAAGGCACCAACATCGCCTTCAGCTACCGCTCGGAAGTCGAACACAAGATCACCGACGGCAAGGCTGACTTCACCATGACCCCGGCTGCTGCCGCGTTCCTGGCACAGGCTGCCCCGGGCACCTTCATCGACAGCAACGGTCGCGCCACCATCACCCTGCCGGCCAGCGCCACGGTCAGCGTCAGCCACCGCGTGAACGACCAGTGGAAGATCATGGCCGACGTCTCGCGCACCGCGTGGAGCAAGTTCGACCAGGTCACCGTCGACTATGACTCCAACCAGCCGGACAGCGTGCTGCCGTTCAACTACCGCGACACCACCTTCGCGTCGATCGGTACCGAGTACCGCCTGAACGACCAGCTGACCCTGCGTGGCGGTGTGGCGTATGACCAGACCCCGACCACCGACGCCCACCGTGACGTGCGCGTGCCGGACACCACCCGCAAGTGGCTGTCGCTGGGCCTGACCTACGCCGCCTCGGAGAAGATGGAATACAGCGTGGGCTACACCCACCTGTTCACCAAGGACCCGAACATCACCTCGACCTCGGCCACCGGCAACACCGTGACCGGCAAGTACAAGGTGAGCGGCGACGTGCTGGCTGCTTCGATGCAGTACAAGTTCTGATTCGGGCCGCGGCCTGAAGCAGTACGAGGAGGGCCCCGCGCAAGCGGGGCTTTCTTTTTGTGGGGAGTCGCATCTGGCTGCTGCGTCCGCGGGGCGGCCTTGATACCTTGCCGCCTCACGTGAATGAGGACAGTGGACGATGGTTGATCGTCGTTACCGGAAGAAGATGCTCCGCTACTGGGCCCGGGAGGAAGCCAAGGCCGATGCGATCCTCGACCGGGTATTGGAATCGGAGTGGTTCGACTACTGGCATACCCACCTCGACTGGAGAGGCCGGGGCAATCGCCACCCGAGCGATCGGGCAGACGTCGCTGGCGCCTTGCTGCGGCTGCTGCAGCGGGCTGCATCCACGGGCAGGAAGGATGTCCAGTGCTGGGTGTCGCTGGCAGAGGACACGGGCAACAGCGCGCTGTTCCTGCATTCGCGCAATCCGCAGGGCTCCGCATGGCCGCATCCATTCGAGGGCACGCGCTGGGATGCCGAAGTGCCGGAGTGGCTCGCGCCGCTGCTGTCGGAGGGCATGCAGGCCGGGCGCTGGGGAGAGGGCGAGCGCCAGGTGTGGATGGTGCGAAAGCGCGCGTCAGGAGACGCAGACGGTACGCAGGAGAGACAGGCATGACGCTCACGCGCAAGGGCAAACACTGGTACGGCAGCGGGGACGACGACATCCGTGCGGTCATCCAGGGCTTCAGTGAACGCAACGGTTACCCCGCGACCGACTACCGGGCTGCGGTCTGTGTCTGCGGATCGACGCTGTTCCGCTTGTTTGATGACGAGGAGGCGGGCGTTGCGCGTCGGGACTGCGTGGCCTGCGGCACTGCGCATCTGATGGGCGACAGCGCGGAGTATGCCGACGAGGCGGACCCCGAAGCGCATGAATGCCTCTGTGGCAGCGAGGCCTTGGCCATCCACTGTGGCGTGGCGCTGTACGCCGATTCGCGCGATGTGCGCTGGCTGTACATCGGCTGCCGCTGCCCGCAGTGCCAGTTGGTGGGGGTGTATGCCGAGTGGAAGTGCGAAGGCGGGCCGGTGGAGGCCTTCATGGCCCGCGTGTAAGCTCCATCCACGCATGGCGTGGATCTACATGCAGCATTTACGCATGGCGTGCACGGAACGGGTACGTGTGCCATCCACGCTCGGTGTGCGGATCAACGACAATGGCGCCATGAACCTCACTGATCCGAACTTCCAGCTGGAGCTGGCTGCCAACATCGCCGTCGCCGGCGGGATCCTGCTGGCCGGCCGCAACAACGTGCACACCTGGTGGCTGGGCATCGTCGGCTGCGCGCTGTTCGCCGCGGTGTTCGAGCGTTCGCACCTGTTTGCGGACATGGTCCTGCAGTTCTTCTTCATCGCCATCAGCGTGCTGGGCTGGTGGCAGTGGCTGCGCGGCGACCATGGCGCGCCCCTGCCGATCACCCCGGTGCGCCCGCGGGCGTGGGCCTGGCTGCTGCCGCTGGCCGTGGTGGCGACCTTCGCCTACGGCTGGATGCTGACCCGCCTGACCCATGCCTACGCGCCCTACATCGATTCAGCAGTGCTGGTGCTGAGCGTGATCGCGCAGATCCTGATGATGCGGCGCAAGCTGGAATCGTGGTGGGTATGGCTGCTGGTCAACACCATCGCCGTGCCGCTGTACTACAGCCGCGGCCTGCACCTGACCTCGTTCCTTTACATCGGCTTCTGGATCAACGCGCTGGTGGCGCTGCGCCATTGGCGCACGCTGATGCGTGCCGAGGCAAAGACCGCTGATGCCGCTGCCTGAGCGCGTCGAGCGCGGTCTGGTGGTGGGCAAGTTCTGCCCACTGCACCGCGGCCATGAGCACTTGATCGACTTCGCCGCCGCGCACTGCCGGCAGCTGCTGGTGATCGGCTGGTCGCAGCCGGGCTTTGTCGGCTACAGCGCCGCCCGCCGCGAACGCTGGCTGCGTGCGCGCTTTCCGCAGGCGACGGTGGCGGTGCTGGACGATGCCCGCCTGGCCGCGCTCTGCGAACAGCACGGCCTGCCTCCGCGCGTGTTGCCACGCGACAGCGACAGCGAACGGGCGCAGCGCGATTTCACCGCCTGGCTGTGCCTGCATCTGTTCGGTGGGCCGGTGCAGGCGGTGTTCACCGGCGAAGACTACGGCGATGGTTTTGCCGCAGTGCTGGCGGCGCACTTCAACGCACCCGTGCAGCACCAGCGGCTGCAGCGCAGCCGCGATCTCGGCCAGCCCAGCGGCACCCAGTTGCGCGCCGATCCGCATGCGCTTCGCCATGGCCTGTCGCCGCAGGTGTACGCGGACTACGTGCAGCGCGTGGCCTTCATCGGTGGCGAATCCACCGGCAAAACCACGCTGGCGCGCGTGCTGGCCGAGCGCATGGGCACGACATGGGTAGCGGAGTACGGACGGACGCTGTGGGAGATGCAGGGCGGTGACCTGCGCGAACCGGACCTGCTGCGCATCGCCGAAGAGCAGCCCCGGCGTGAGGATGCGGCGGTGCTGACGGCGCAGCGCTGGCTGTTCTGCGATACCACGCCACTGGTGACCCTGGGCTACAGCGGCTGGATGTTCGGCAGCGCACCGGACGCGCTGCTGCAGGCTGCATTGCGGCCGTATGACCTGCTGTTCCTGTGTGCGCCGGACATCGCCTTCGACCAGGATGGCACGCGGGTGGGCGAGGCCTTCCGCGCGCAGCAGCATGCCTGGTACCTGCAGGAGCTGCAGGCGCGGGGGCTGCCGTTCGTGCTGCTGGAAGGCGATCTGGAAACACGCATCGCACGAGTACAGGACGCGCTGGCCGCGCGCGTGGACAACCGCTTCAGCGCGGTGGCGTGATGGCACAAAAAACCCCGCTTTCGCGGGGTTTTTCGTGCATCAATCACACCCGTGGAAGGGGAGGGGTGTTTCAGTCGCCCAGGGTCAGCAGCGAGGCGTTGCCACCGGCGGCGGTGGTGTTCACCGTCACCGTCTTTTCGGTGGCGAAGCGCAGCAGGTAGTGCGGGCCGCCGGCCTTCGGGCCGGTGCCGGACAGGCCCTGGCCACCGAACGGCTGCACGCCGACCACCGCACCGATCTGGTTGCGGTTGACGTAGACGTTGCCGACGTGGACGCCGTTGCTGATGCGGTCGACGGTCTCGTCGATGCGCGAATGCACGCCCAGGGTCAGGCCGTAGCCGGTGGCGTTGATCTGGTCGATCACCGCGTCGAGCTGGTCGCCCTTCCAGCGGATGACGTGCAGCACCGGACCGAACACTTCCTTCTGCAGCTGGGCCAGGTCCTTCAGTTCATACGCACGCGGTGCGAAGAAGGTGCCATTGGCGGCTTCGGTGGACAGTTCGGCAGCGGCGATCAGGCGCGCTTCGCGGTCCATGCGCTCGGCATGGTCCTGCAGGATCTTCAGCGCGTCGGCGTCGATCACCGGGCCGACGTCGGTGGACAGCAGGCCGGGATTGCCGACCTTCAGTTCCTTCATCGCACCGGCCAGCATGGTCATCACCTTGTCGGCGATGTCGTCCTGCACGAACAGCACGCGCGCGGCCGAGCAGCGCTGGCCGGCAGAGGTGAAGGCCGAACCGATCGCGTCCTTGACCAGCTGTTCCGGCAGCGCCGAGGAATCGGCGATGAAGGCGTTCTGGCCGCCGGTTTCGGCGATCAGCACGCCGATGGCGGCATCACGCGCGGCCATCGCGCGGTTGATCGCACGGGCGGTGTCGGTGGAGCCGGTGAAGGCCACGCCGGCCACGCGCGGGTCGGCGGTCAGCGCGGCACCGACGGTGGCACCGTCGCCCGGCAGGAACTGCACAACCTCGGCCGGCACGCCGGCGTCGTGCAGCAGCTTCACGGCGTAGTAGCCGATCAGGTTGGTCTGCTCGGCCGGCTTGGCGATGACGCTGTTGCCGGCGGCCAGTGCAGCGGCCACCTGGCCCAGGAAGATCGCCAGCGGGAAGTTCCACGGGCTGATGCAGACGAACACGCCGCGGCCGTGCAGCTGCAGCTCGTTGGATTCACCGGTCGGGCTGGGCAGCTTCTCGGCGTGGCTGAACTGCTCGCGCGCCTGCTTGGCGTAGTAGCGCAGGAAATCCACGGCTTCGCGCACTTCGGCGATGCTGTCGGGCAGGCTCTTGCCGGCTTCCTTCACGCACAGCGCCATGAACTCCGGCATGCGCGCTTCCAGCTGGTCGGCGGCGTGCTCGAGGATGGCGGCGCGGCTGGCGGCCGGGGTGCGGTTCCAGGCCGGCTGCGCGGCCACGGCATTGGCCAGGGCCTTCTGCACGGTGGCGGCATCGGCGGCCAGCCACTGGCCGACCACTTCACGGGTGTCGGCCGGGTTGGTCACCGGCAGCGCGGCGCCGGCCGGGTTCGCACCCGGCACCAGCGGGGCGGCCTGCCAAGGCTTCACAGCCGCGTTGATCTGCTCGGCCAGGGCGCGCAGTTCGTTGTCGTTGGCGAGGTTGGCGCCCATGGAGTTCTTCCTGTCGTGGTTCTGGCTGCGCAGCAGGTCAACCGGCAGCGGGATCTTCGGGTGGGGGATCGAGGCGAACGAGGCGACCATCTCGACCGGATCGCGGATCAGGTCGGCGATCGGCACGCGTTCGTCGGTGATGCGGTTGACGAAGCTGGAGTTGGCGCCGTTTTCCAGCAGGCGACGCACCAGGTACGGCAGCAGGTCTTCATGCGAACCGACCGGCGCATACACGCGGCAGGGCAGGGCCAGGCGGTCGGCCGGCACCACTTCGGCGTACAGGTCGTCGCCCATGCCGTGCAGCTTCTGGTGCTCGTACACGCCGCCGTTGGCGATGCTGCGCACCGCGGCGATGGTGTGCGCGTTGTGCGTGGCGAACATCGGGTAGATCGCGTCGGCATGGGTGAACAGACGCTTGGCGCAGGCCAGGTAGGACACGTCGGTGTTCTGCTTGCGGGTGAACACCGGGTAGCCCGGATAGCCTTCGATCTGCGCGCGCTTGATCTCGGCATCCCAGTAGGCGCCCTTGACCAGGCGCACCTGCAGGCGGCGACCGGCGCGGCGCGCCATGTCGGCCAGGTGGTCGATCGTGTACGGGGTGCGCTTCTGGTAGGCCTGCACGACCACGCCGAAGCCATCCCAGCCGGCCAGCGAGGCATCGCCGAACACCTGTTCGATGATGTCCAGCGACAGTTCCAGGCGGTCGGATTCTTCGGCGTCGACGGTGCAGCCGATGCCGTAGCTCTTGGCCAGCTGCGCCAGTTCCAGCACGCCCGGCACCAGGTCGGTCAGCACGCGCTCGCGCTTGGCGTGCTCGTAGCGCGGGTACAGCGCCGACAGCTTGATGGAGATGCCCGGCGCATTGTTGACGTCGCCGTCCGGGCGGCCGCCGCGCGCCTTGTGGTCGCCGCCGATGGCGTGGATCGCACGGCGGTAGTCCTCGAGGTAACGCAGCGCGTCCTTCATGGTCAGCGCGCCTTCGCCCAGCATGTCGAACGAGTAGCGGTAGCTGGCGTTGTCGCCCTTGTGCGAACGCGACAGCGCTTCGCTGATGGTGCGGCCCATGACGAACTGGTGGCCCATGATCTTCATGGCCTGGCGCACGGCCAGGCGCACCACCGGCTCACCGACGCGGCCGACCAGGCGCTTGAAGGCGCTGGGGGCGTCGGCGCGGGTGGCGTCGTTCATCTGCACCAGCTTGCCGGTCAGCATCAGGCCCCAGGTGGAGGCGTTGACCAGCACCGAGTCGCTGCCGCCCAGATGCTTTTCCCAGTCGGCATCGGCCAGCTTGTCGCGGATCAGCTTGTCGGCGGTGTCCTGGTCCGGAATGCGCAGCAGCGCCTCGGCCACGCACATCAGCAGCACGCCTTCCTCGCTGCCCAGGTCGTACTGGCGCATGAAGGCTTCGATCGCACCCTGGTCCTTGGCGCGCACACGCACCCGGCCGACCAGGTCGGCGGCCAGCGCCTGCACCCTGGCCTGCTCCTCGGCGGGCAGGCGGGCCTGCGCCAGCAGCTCGCGCACGTGGCTGGCCTCGTCCTTCAACCAGGCGTAGGTGATGGCCTGGCGGAACGGGTTGGGGGACGCCGGCAGTTCCGGCGACAGCAGCGCGCCCGGACGCGGGGCGTCGTGGGCGGCAGGGGAGGAGGAGGGTGCGTTCATGCCGATCCGGCCAGTGGAAAACTTGGCGATTTTAATCATTTTTGCGCCCTGCGGAAGTGCCCCGCAGACACCTTTGTAGGGGGCTGATAGCCCCTAGCGGTGGTGGATTCAGCGTGTTCAGCGAGCTCGACCGTATTTGTGCCGAATTCGTCATTCGCGCCGCCGGGGTCATGCTGTATTGCAACATGGGAAAAAGTGTGAATGGACCCTTGCTACCGGTGAGAGGGCGGGGCTACCATCGAGACGTTTCCCGCGGCAGGAACGCGGTTGCGACATGATCGAGGTGCTTCCAGCTCCGGATGGGTCAGGTACGCAGCTGCGGCTGCGTCCCCCACGGGCGCTCGATGCCCGGCAGTTCGTCCTGTTGTTTGCCGTGTTGTCGGGAGCGATGTGGCTGGTCTCCGCCCTCGGGTGGGTGGCTGGCAACGCATTCGCCCCCCTGTTCGCGCTGCTGTACAGCCTGTTGCTGGCAGCCGCCCTGCGTGCCTTGTGGCGCAGCGGTGAACGGCAGGAGGAGATCCGGGTCGTGCCGGCGTACGTGGAGGTCATCCCCGTACCCGGTGGATCGCCGGTGTTCCGGGCCCACCCCCATTGGGTGCGCCTGCTCACCGACGACGAGAGGGTCCGGCTGGCATCCAGCGGACGGCAGGTGGAGGTGGGGAGTTTCCTCGCGCCGGCCGAACGCCAGACGCTCGCTGAAATGCTTGAAGGCTTGCTCGCCGCCAGCGATGGCGGCAACCGACGACGCTAAGGGTCTAGGCAATGAAGCAAAGCAGCAGGTGGGGCACGAAGTGCGTTGCAGCGGTCGCCAGCCTGGTGGCCGGGGGACTGGTTCCGGCATGGGCATGGGCGCAGGCGGCCGATCCCAAGCCGTGGCAGCTGAACATGGGCAAGGGGGTCACCCAGACCTCGCGCCTGGCCTGGGAGTCGAACAACCTGTCGTTGATCATCTGTACGGTGATCGGCGTCATCGTGTTCGGGGCGATGGCCTACGCCATCTTCAAGTTCCGCAAATCCAAGGGCGCCGTCGCCGCCACCTTCAGCCACAACACCAAGGCCGAGGTGATCTGGACGGTGATCCCGGTGATCATCCTGATCGTGATGGCGTGGCCGGCCACGGCCAACCTGATCAAGATGTACGACACCCGCGATGCCGAGATGACGGTGAAGGTCACCGGCTACCAGTGGATGTGGAAGTACGAATACCTCGGCGAGAACGTCACCTTCACCAGCCGCCTGGACCGCGAGTCCGACCGCATGCGGCAGAGTGGCAAGGTGCCGACCCGCGAAAGCCACCCGCACTACCTGCTGGACGTGGACAACCGCCTGGTGCTGCCGGTCGATACCAAGGTGCGCTTCGTCATCACCTCCGATGACGTGATCCACGCCTGGTGGGTGCCGGCGCTGGGCTGGAAGCAGGACGCCATCCCCGGCTTCATCAATGAGGCCTGGACCAGCATCGAGCAGCCCGGCGTGTACCGCGGGCAGTGCGCCGAGCTGTGCGGCAAGGACCATGGCTTCATGCCGATCGTGGTCGAGGCCGTGTCCAAGGAAGACTTCAAGCAGTGGCTGGCGCAGCGCAAGCCGCCGCCGGCTGCGCCTGCCACGCCTGCGGCACCGGCCGAACCGGCAGCGCCTGCGGGCGAGGCACCGGCAGCGCCGGCCGCACCCGCGGCGGCTGAAGCCGCTACCCCTGCCACCGCGGCCAGCGGCGCGTGATGTAAAGCCCGCGGCCGTTCGCGGCCGTGGCGACAACCGATTCTGAGAGGTGTTTTGCGATGGCGCACTCGGCAGTTGGGCACGACGATCACCACCACCACCAGAGCTTCTTCGAGCGTTGGTTCTTCTCGACCAACCACAAGGACATCGGCACGCTGTACCTGGGTTTCAGCTTCATCATGTTCGTCATCGGCGCCTTCATGAGCGTGCTGATCCGGCTTGAGCTCGCCCAGCCCGGCATCCAGTTCATCCGCCCGGAGGTGTTCAACCAGCTCACCACGGTGCATGCGCTGGTGATGATCTTCGGTGGCGTGATGCCGGCCTTCGTCGGCCTGGCCAACTGGATGATCCCGCTGCAGATCGGCGCGCCGGACATGGCGCTGCCGCGCATGAACAACTGGTCGTTCTGGCTGCTGCCGGTGGCTTTCAGCCTGCTGCTGCTGACCTTCCTGCTGCCGGGCGGTGCACCGGCCGGTGGCTGGACGCTGTACCCGCCGCTGTCGCTGCAGGGCGGCTACAACGTCGCCTTCACCGTGTTCGCGATCCACGTCGCCGGCATCAGTTCGATCATGGGCGCGATCAACATCATCGCCACGGTGCTCAACATGCGTGCGCCGGGCATCGACCTGCTGAAGATGCCGATCTTCTGCTGGGCCTGGCTGATCACCGCCTTCCTGCTGATCGCGGTGATGCCGGTGCTGGCCGGTGCGGTGACCATGCTGCTGACCGACAAGTTCTTCGGCACCAGCTTCTTCAATGCCGCCGGTGGCGGTGACCCGGTGATGTTCCAGCACATCTTCTGGTTCTTCGGGCACCCCGAGGTCTACATCATGATCCTGCCCGCCTTCGGCGTGGTCAGCGAGATCATCCCGACCTTCAGCCGCAAGCCGCTGTTCGGCTACCAGGCGATGGTCTACGCCACCGCCGCGATCGCCTTCCTGTCGTTCATCGTCTGGGCCCACCACATGTTCACCGTGGGCATGCCGCTGGGTGGCGAGATCTACTTCATGTTCGCCACGATGCTGATCTCGATCCCGACCGGCGTGAAGGTGTTCAACTGGGTCAGCACCATGTGGCGCGGCTCGCTCACCTTCGAAGCACCGATGCTGTGGTCGGTGGCCTTCGTCATCCTGTTCACCATCGGTGGTTTCTCCGGCCTGATGCTGGCGATCGTGGCGGCCGACTTCCAGTACCACGACACCTACTTCGTGGTCGCCCACTTCCACTACGTGCTGGTGACCGGTGCGGTGTTCGCGCTGATCGCCGCGGTGTACTACTGGTGGCCGAAGTGGACCGGGCGCATGTACAGCGAGAAGTGGGCCAAGGTGCACTTCTGGTGGTCGATCGTGTTCGTCAACCTGCTGTTCTTCCCGCAGCACTTCCTCGGCCTGGCCGGCATGCCGCGGCGCATTCCCGACTACAGCGTGGCGTTTGCCGACTGGAACCTGATCAGCTCGATCGGTGCGTTCGGCATGTTCGCCACGCCCTTCATGATGGCCGCGGTCCTGCTGTCCTCGCTGCGTAATGGCGAGAAGGCCGAGGCCCGTTCGTGGGAAGGCGCGCGCGGCCTGGAGTGGACGCTGCCGTCGCCGGCACCGGCGCACACCTTCACCACGCCGCCGACCATCCGCCCGGGCGACCTGGCGCATGACGACATCACGCATTGAGGTGGGGCATGCATAACGAGAGCCCGCTCCCGATCGGTAGAGTCGAGCCATGCTCGACTGAAAAGAAGCAGCCGAGCATGGCTCGGCTCTACAACAACGGCGAGCAGCCGACCGGTAGAGTCGACCGTTGGTCGACTCACGAAGAGCAGCCGACCAACGGTCGGCTCTACCAGCAGCAGCGCCAGCGCGCCAAGCGGACCGCGATGTGGGTCGGCGCCGTCGCCGTGCTGGTCTACGTCGGCTTCATCCTCAGCGGGGTGATCGGCCGATGAGCGAGACGCCGGCCACCGCTCCGTCACGCAGTGCCGGGCTGCCGCGCCTGATCGGCGTGGCGGTGGCGGTGTTCCTGCTGACGTTCTCGCTGGTGCCGCTGTACCGCATTGCCTGCGAAAAGGTCTTCGGCGTGCGCCTGGAGCGCGGCCCCGGCAGCGAGGCCAGCACCGGCGCCGCCACCGGCAAGCGCACCGTGCGCGTGGAGTTCGATGGCGGGGTGAATTCGCGGTTGCCGTGGTCGTTCCATCCCGAGCAGCTGACCATGGACGTGGTGCCCGGCGAGCTCAACGAAGCGCTGTATTTCGCGCGCAACGACAGCGCCAATGCCGTGGTCGGCAGTGCCGTGCCTTCGGTGGCACCGGCGCGCGCGTCGGGCTTCTTCAGCAAGACCGAATGCTTCTGTTTCACCGCGCAGACGCTGCAGGCCGGCGAGAAGCGCGACATGCCGGTGCGCTTCATCGTCGATCCGGACCTGCCGCCGGAAATCAAGACGATCACCTTGTCCTACACCTTCTACCGCAACGACGCGCTGTCCGACCGGCTGGCACCTGCCGGCACCTCGGAAGGCGCGCACGCCGCTCCCTGACCCGGATACCGACATGGCCCAGACACCGACCGACGCCAACGTGTACTTCGTCCCGGCCCAGAGCAAATGGCCGTTCGTGGGGTCCATCGCGATGATGGTGACCATGGTCGGCGTGGCCAGCTGGCTCAACGATGCCAGCTGGGGGCGCTGGACCTTCTACATCGGCGTCGCGATGCTGGTGCTGACCCTGTTCTGGTGGTTCAGCGACGTGGTGCGCGAATCGCAGGCCGGCCACTACAACCGCCAGGTCGACGGCTCGTTCCGGATGGGCATGGTCTGGTTCATCTTCTCCGAAGTGATGTTCTTCGGTGCCTTCTTCGGCGCGCTGTTCTACACCCGCAACCTGGGCCTGTCCTGGCTCAGCGGCGAAGGCCGCGGGGTGATGACCAACGAACTGCTGTGGCAGGGCTACTCGGCGGGCTGGCCGACCAACGGACCGGCGGCGATCGGTGGTGCCTTCCAGACCATCCCGGCCTGGGGCCTGCCGCTGATCAACACGCTGATCCTGCTGACCTCCGGCGTGACCCTGACCATCGCCCACCACGCGCTGAAGGCCGGCAACCGCCGCCAGCTGCTGGTGTGGCTGGGCGCCACCGTGCTGCTCGGCCTCGGCTTCCTGACGCTGCAGGCGGAGGAGTACATCCACGCCTACAAGGAACTCAACCTGACCCTGGGTTCGGGCATCTACGGTTCGACGTTCTTCATGCTGACCGGCTTCCACGGCGCGCATGTGCTGCTGGGCACGATCATGCTGATCGTGATGTGGCTGCGTTCGGCCAAGGGACACTTCACCCGCGACAACCACTTCGCGTTCGAAGCCGCCGCGTGGTACTGGCACTTCGTCGACGTGGTGTGGCTGATGCTCTTCATGTTCGTCTACGTGCTTTGACCGGCGCCGGCGCCGGTGGCCTCAGCCACCGATGCCGTGCGGTTTGATCCAGCCCATGTAGATGCACACGATCACCAGTACGATCAGTGCGACTGACACGCCGATACGCCGGGTCAGCGCGTTGACCGTGCGCTTGGTCTGGCCGCGGTCGACCAGCAGGTAATACAGGCCGGCGCCCAGATTCCAGACGATGACGATCAGAAACGCGATTACCAGCAGGGTCTTCAGCGAATCACTCATGCGCGGCTCGAGGGCAGGGTGGATGCGCCTATCTGACCGCGTTTGCGCGGACTTGTCATGATGCGCCAGCACACACGCGTGATCGGCTGGCTGATGGCGGTGCTGGCGATGGCCGCGTTCACTGCGTTGGGGTTCTGGCAGCTGCAGCGCATGCACGCCAAACAGGCGCTGCTCGATGCGCAGGGACCGGCGGTGGCGCAGTCGCTGCCGCTGGCGCAGGCGCTGGCCGCACCAGGGGCGTTGCACGGCGTGGCCGACCATGGCCGCTTCCTGCCCGGGGTGGTACTGCTGGACAACCAGACCCGGCAGGGCCGTGCCGGGGTGAAGATCTATCGACCCTTCCGCAGTGACGGCGGCAGCGTGCTGCTGGTCGACCTGGGCTGGCGCGCGCTGCCGCCGGATCGCGCGTTGCCGCAGGTGCCCGCGCCGCCGTCGCCGGTGGCGGTGCGCGGGTTGCTGGCACCGCCGCCAGCGGCCGGCCTGGCGCTGGGGCCGGCGTTCTCCAGCACCGGCGAGCCCGGGCGCTGGCTGGCCAGCCGCCTGCCTGCCGAGGGCCTGGCCCGCGCGCTGGGGCTGGCCGCGCTGCCCGACCGGGTGCTGCGCCTGGACCCGAGCCTGCCGTTCGGCGATGCGCGCGACCTCGATCTGCTGCCTAACACGCTGCCGCCGCAGCGCCACCTGGGCTATGCCGTGCAGTGGTTCGGCCTGGCGCTGACCGTGCTGGTGGTCGCGCTGGTGCTGGAACGGCGCCGGAAGCGCTCCGTTGCCCGGTAGTGCCGGCCGCTGGCCGGCAATCCCCCGGTTTCCTCGATGCCGGCCAGCGGCCGGCACCACCGGCATCCCTTTCCCAACCGTGAGAAAATGCCCCACATGAACACTGCTACCTCCCCGCAGGCGCGCGGTTCCGGCCGCCGGACCCTGGTGCTGCTGTTCGCCGTGTTCTTCGGGGCGATGGCGTTGGCCGCCGTGCTGCGCTTCACCGGCTGGCAGCCCACCGGGCACCGCAACGCCGGGCAGCTGCTGCAGCCGCCGGTCGACCTGCGCCAGCAGGCGCCCACCCTGGCCAACGGCCAGGCCTACCCCTGGAACCCCGAAGCGCGGACCTGGCGCCTGCTGGTGGCCCCCGCCGGCGCCTGCGACGCGCAGTGCGTCACTTTGTCGCAGGGACTGGGCAAGGTGTGGCAGCTGTTCGGCCATAACGCCGATAATGTCGAGATCCTGTGGCTGGGTACGCCACCGGCGTCGATCGCCTCGCTGCCCGCGCTGCGGCCGCTGGCCCCGTCGCCAGCCCTGCGCGCGGCATTGCCGGGCGTCGATGATCCGGCGGGACTGCCGGTCTACGTGATCGATCCGAACGGCTTCGTGATCATGCGCCATGCCCCCGGTTCCGACCTGGGTGGCCTGCGCAAGGACATGGCCACGTTGCTGAAACTGAAGTGAGTCCTGTTTGATGAGCCTTTCCGCGCGTCCGGCGCTGCATCGCAACTTCCACCGCCTGGCGTGGTTCGCCATGATCATGACCGCCAGTACGATCATGTTCGGCGCCTTCGTCCGCCTGTCCGATGCCGGCCTGAGCTGCCCGGACTGGCCGACCTGCTATGGCCAGGCCACCTGGCCGCAGCACGTGGAAGAGACCATCGGCCACCCGGCCGCCGAGATCCGCCCGCTGGAAACCCACAAGGCCTGGCGCGAGCAGGTGCACCGCTTCCTGGCCGGCGCACTGGGCATCGAGATCCTCACCCTGGCCCTGCTGGCCACCCGCAAGCGCCGCTTCGGAAGCACGGCGGTGGTGACCGCCTGCGTACTGGTGGCCGCCGGCATACCGCTGTACATGATGGGCTGGCATGGCACGGCCAGCATCCTCGCCCTGACCGGTGAGGCGATCCTGCTGATCGCCGCGCTGCGCTGGAGCAACATCGACCTGGCGCGCGCTGCGCTGCTGACCCTGGCGGTGGTGATCTTCCAGGCCCTGCTGGGCATGTGGACGGTGACCCTGCTGCTGAAACCCATCGTGGTGATGGGCCACCTGCTGGGCGGCATGCTGATGTTCGCGCTGCTGGTATGGATGGCGTGGCGGGCGACCCACCTGCCGATCACCCTGGCCGAAGCGCCCAAGCTGAAGTGGCTGCTGCGCATCGGCGTGGCGGTGCTGGTCACCCAGATCGCCCTCGGCGGCTGGGTCAGCGCCAACTATGCCGCGCTGGCCTGCGGTGGCGGCAGCGCCTCGCTGGACAACTTCCCGCGCTGCGCCAACCAGTGGTGGCCGCAGCACAACTTCGCCGAGGGCTTCACCCTGTGGCGCGGCATCGGCGTGGATTACGAAGGGGGCGTGCTGGATGGCGCCTCGCGCATCGCCATCCAGATGGCGCACCGCCTGTTCGCGATCGTCGTGGCTGCCTACCTGCTGTGGCTGGGCCTGCGCCTGTTCCGCGTGCCCAGCATGCGTGGCTGGGCCAGCGCGCTGGTGGCGCTGCTGGTGCTGCAGGTCACCCTGGGCATCCTCAACGTGAAGCTGGCCCTGCCGCTGGAAGTGGCCGTGGCCCACAACGGCGTGGCCGTTGCCTTGTTGTTCGTACTGGTCAGCCTGCTGGCCCGCCTGCGTGCCCCGGACTGATTCCATGTTTTCCAGATATCGCCAGTACTGGGACCTGACCAAACCCAAGGTCGTGGCCCTGATCGTTTTCACCGCTCTGGTCGGCATGGTCCTGGCCATTCCGGGCGTGCCCAGCTGGGAGCAGGTGCGCGCCGGTGCGCTCGGCTTCCTCGGCATCTGGCTGGCCGCCTCGGCCGCCGCGGCCATCAACCAGCTGCTGGATGCGCACATCGATGCACAGATGGCGCGCACCTCGTGGCGCCCGCTGGTGGTGGGCAAGGTCAAGCCGTGGCAGGTGCTGGTGTTTGCCGGCGTGCTGATCGTGCTGTCGATGGCGATCCTGCTGCTGTGGGTGAACTGGATCACCGCGGTGCTGACCTTCGCCTCGCTGATCGGCTACGCGGTGATCTACACCGTGTACCTGAAGCGCGCGACCTCGCAGAACATCGTCATCGGCGGCCTGGCCGGCGCGATGCCGCCGATGCTGGGCTGGGCGGCGATCACCGGCATGCAGGGTTCGTCGGACTGGGCGTACTCGTCGCTGCTGGTGCTGATCATCTTCATCTGGACGCCGCCGCACTTCTGGGCGCTGGCGATCTTCCGCCGCGAGGACTACGCCAAGGCGAAGATCCCGATGCTGCCGGTCACCCATGGCGTGGTGCACACGCGCAAGCAGATCATGGTGTATTCGGTGGTGCTGGCGCTGGTATGCGTGGTGCCGTACCTGGTGGGCATGAGCGGTCCGTTCTACCTGGGCGGCGCGATCGTGCTCAATGCCGTCTTCCTCTGGTACGCCTGGCGCATGCTGAACCCGCCGGACGAGCTGTTCTCGATGAAGATGTTCCACTACTCCATCGTGTACCTGATGGCGCTGTTCGCGTTCCTGCTGGTGGACCACTGGATCCTGCCCTGGATGTGAGGCGCCACCTGTAGAGCCGAGCCCATGCTCGGCTGAGGGTTGGTTGGAAGCGCAGCCGAGCGTGGGCTCGGCTCTACACTTGATCTCTTCCAGCGGCGTCGCCATTGCTGTTCCTGACCCCAGGGAAAGGAAGCAGCAGGGATGCATTCGATCTTCCGTTGGACCACCGCGCTGATGCTGGCGCTGGGCATGGCCGTGACCGCGCATGCCGACGACACTGCCGCGCAGATCCGCCAGCACACCGCCGACCACCGCATGCTGGTGCTGGGCGAATTCCACGGCACACGCGAGACGCCGCTGCTGGTGCGGCAGCTGGTGGACGACTACAGCCGCGACGGCGCGCCGGTATTGCTGGCGCTGGAACTGCCACGCGGCGAAAACTCCACGCTGCGCCAATATCTGGTTTCCGATGGAGGGGCCGCGGCACGCCAGCGCCTGCACGGCCGTGCGTTCTGGACCGTGCGCGATGACCAGCACGATGGCCGTCGCAGCCGCGACATGCTTGCGATGATCGAAGACCTGCGCGCGTTGAAGGCGCAGGGTCGCGTCATCGACGTGGTCGGCTATGACGTCGACAACAGCGATGGCGGCAATCAGGCACGCGATGACCGCATGGCGGCCGAGCTGAGGCGGCTGTACCGGCGACTGCCGGCTGGCGCACGCATGCTGGTGCTGACCGGCAATGCGCACGCCATGCTGCAGCGGCCGGCAGGCGCGCCGCCGGAAATGCAGACACAGCCGATGGCATCGCTGCTGCGCGATCTGGATATCTACAGTGTGCGATTGGGCGCGTTGCGTGGCCAGGCGTGGGCATGCGCGGACACTTGCGTGGCGCGGTCACTTCCCGAACAGGTGGCGAGCGGCCCACGGGTCGATACCCATGCAGGACGCCAATACGACCTGTGGGTCTGGATGCCGGAATTGAGCGTCGGCACGCTGGTGGAGCAGTAGATCCACGCCATGCGTGGATGGTTTCCACAAAACTCCGTGCATTCAATGTCGGATTCTGATCGCCAAGGCGGGCACTGCATCCATTGACCAAGCTGCTGGATTGTAGGGATCTGCCGCGCCGCGCGGTTCCTGCGGGCGGTGGGTCACAGATGCTGGCTGATCCACTGGGTCGGTCGATCCAGGGCAGATAAAGAGGTGTTGCGGGATGACTCGCACTTCTGTGGAGCAAGGCGGTCGTGATGAATTTCCTTCTGCTGTGCGCTGCCCTCGTGGCGATTGCAGTGAATGCACCTGCATCGGATGAAGAGGCTGACGCGGTCGGGCAGTGGCTGCAGCAACGCGCCATGCAGGCGGCGGCGCAGGCGAACCCATCGCCTGTGGGGAGCTACCGCATCGTGCGATTGGCAGACCTGGATGCCCCCGAAGCAGTGAAGCAGCAGCTTCGTGCTGATATCGAGCGATCCAACGGTGTCGTGCGGGTTGCAGAAGGGAACATCCCAACGCAGGCCGAAATGCTGGCCGCCTTGCCCCGCACCCACCGTTCGGCATCGGAACTACGCCGCCGCCTGCTGCAGCCACCCAGCACGCTGGAAGGCAGTCTGCTGGGACCGGCGGAGCTGATCGGCATGGAGCCCAGTGGCAAGCTGGATGGAGGACAGTCCTCGGGCCTGAGTCGCTTCTACCGGCTGGAGGGTGTCGGCATCGTGGAGTTCAGCGAGAACAACTTCATCGCCGCAGGCACGCAGATCGAGGTGATCGCGGAGGCGCAGAACACCAGGGTGAACGGCACGCCTGCGCATATCGGGAAGACCGTGGACAGCGTCGGCCGCACCCGCGTCGAGCTTGCCTGGATGGGCGGTAGCAAGACTTACAGTCTGATTGCCACCGGCGAGTCGGGGAGTGACGTGGAGCGCAATGCCCGAGTGCTGCACGATGTCGCAGCGGCCATCGTGGATTAGCGGCGGCGCGAGCGTCATCCACGCATGGCGTGGATCTACGCGGGGTCAGATCCCCGAAGGGGCTCTGACCCCGTCCGCGTTACGCCGGGCATGGCCCGGCGCTACCGGACTCAGGGCGCGCGTTTCGCATACCGCTGCGCGATCACGCCGCAGACGATCAGCTGGATCTGGTGGTAGATCATCACCGGCAGCACGATGGCGCCCAGGCTGCCACCGGCGAACAACACCTTGGCGATCGGCACGCCGGTGGCCAGGCTCTTCTTCGAGCCGCAGAACACGATGGCGATCTCGTCTTCGCGATTGAAGTGCAGGCGGCGGGCCAGGAAGGTAATGAGCGGCATGGCGATGCCGAGCAGCACGGCAGCGACCACGGCCACGGCGAACAGGGACAGCAGCGGCGTCTTGCTCCACAGCCCTTCGGTCACCGCTTCGCCGAACGCCGAGTACACCACCAGCAGGATGGTGGCCTGGTCGGTGTAGCGCAGCAGCGCACGCTGCTTTTCCACCCAGCCGGCAATCCACGGCCGCAGCAGGTGGCCGGCCACGAACGGCACCAGCAGCTGCAGCATGATGCCGCCGATGGCATGCAGCGGGTCGTGCACGCCGCCGGAGGTACCGGCCAGCGCGGTCAGCAGCAGGGGCGTGAGGAACACGCCGAGGATGCTCGACAACGACGCACTGCACACCGCCGCCGGTACGTTGCCGCGCGCCATCGACGTGAACGCGATGGACGACTGCACGGTCGAGGGCAGGGTGCACAGGAACAGCACGCCCAGGTACAGCTCCGGCGTCAGCAGCCAGCCCGACAGCGGCTTGAACAGCAGGCCCAGCAGCGGGAACAGGATGAAGGTGCAGGCGAGGATGGTCAGGTGCAGCCGCCAGTGCAGCATGCCGCCGATGATCGATTCGCGCGGCAGGCGCGCGCCATGCAGGAAGAACAGCGCGGCGATGGCCACGGTGGTGACGTCGTCCAGCACGATGGCGGCGGCGCCCTTCATCGGCAGCAGCGAGGCCAGGCCGACGGTGCACAGCAGGGCGAGGGTGAAGTTGTCCGGTCGCAGGCGCGACCACCAGCGGGTCATGGTGGGCAGGCTCCTCGTTACAGGGGGTCAGGGATGGGAGGTGGGCGCGGCCAGGCGTTGCCGGGTGGCTGCTTCCAGTGAGCTCAGGCCAGCGCGCTGGCCCAGCTGCAGGGCCTGCTCGGGGCTGGCGTGTTCGTAGCGGGCGTTGACCAGGCCGAGCACGGCGCCGGCGCGGTTGCCCGAGGCGCAGTGCAGCAGCACCGGGCCCTGGCTCTGCTGCAGCGCCTGGTGCACGGCGCGCACGTTGGCTGCATCCAGGCCCTCGGCGCCGGCCACCGGGATGCGCACGTAGCGCAGGCCCAGCGCCTCGGCCTGGGCGGTCTCGTCGAAGCCACGGTCCTCGCCGGGCTGGCGCAGGTCGATGACGGTGCGCATGCCCTGCGCGGCCAGCGCCTGCAGCTGTGCGGCACTGGGCTGGCCGCCGGCATACAGGCCAGGGCGGACTTCGTTGAGCGGCGTGTCCCCGGCCCAGGCGGGCAGGGTCGTGCAGAGTGACAGCAACAGCAGGCAGGTCAGGCGCAGCAGCATGCTCTCTCCGTGTGTGGGGTTGCCGCTACAGGCGCAGGGTGGCGCGGGCCTTCAGCAGTTCGCGCAGTTCGTACTTGTCAGTATCGTCCAGGCCCTGCTGGCGCTGCTTTGCCAACAGCTCGTCCAGACGTTGCACCAGCAGTTGTTTCTCCAGCTGGGCCACGGCGTCGTGCAGTTCCTGGGTCCACATCGCTTCGTCGCCGGGCATGGTCTGCGCGGCCAGTGTGTGCAGCGAGGCCTGCTCTTCGCGGCCGTCGAAATGTTCCAGCAGGGCGCCGGTGCTGATGTCCGGGCGCTGTTCGACCAGCCCCAGCAGTTCCAGCAGCAGTTCCACGCCGGGCAGGCGCAGGCCCTGGAAGTGGTGCTTGCCACCCAGGCTCATGGCCAGCGAGGGCTGCTGCAGCAGCACGGCGATGGCACCACGCACGAGGCTGCGCTTGGCGATGGGCTGGATCTGCCGCGCCGGCGCGCGCTGCGGCATCGGTGCGCGCGCGGTTGCAGCGTTGCCACCACCGAGGCCGGTCAGCTGCGCCAGCTGCTGCTTCATCAGGTCGCCGAAGGCACCATCGGGAATCTGCGCCAGCATCGGCTTGGCCCGCTCGGCCAGGCGCGCCTTGCCGTCCAGCGTGCCGAGGTTGATCTCGCGGGTCAGTTCATCGAAGAAGAACTGCGACAGCGGCGTGGCCTGCTTCAGGCGGTCGTTGAAGACCTCGGCGCCTTCCTTGCGCACGATGGTGTCCGGGTCCTCGCCATCGGGCAGGAACAGGAAGAACGCCTGGCGGCCGTCCTTCATGCGCGGCAGCACCGATTCCAGCGCCTTCCAGCCGGCACGGCGGCCGGCGGCGTCGCCGTCGAAGCAGAAGAACACGTCCGGCGCGTTGCGGAACAGCAGCTCGGCGTGGTCCGGCGTGGTGGCCGTGCCCAGCGTGGCCACCGCCTGGGTGACCCCGAACTGGAACAGCGAGACCACGTCCATGTAGCCCTCGACCACGATCAGCCGCTCGATCTTCTGGTTGGCCTGGCGCACCTGCCACAGGCCGTACAGTTCGCGGCCCTTGTGGAACAGCGCGGTTTCCGGCGAGTTGAGGTACTTGGGGCCGTCGTCCTTCTCGAACACGCGACCACCGAAGGCGATGACGCGGCCACGGCGGTCGAAGATCGGGAACATCACCCGGTCGCGGAACTTGTCGTAGACGTGGCCGCGGTCGTTCTTGGAGAACAGGCCAGCGCGGTCGAGCAGCTTCATCCGCCGCTCGTCCTTGCCCAGCGCATCGCGCAGGCCGCTGTAGCCGTCCGGTGCATAACCGATCTGGAAGCGCGCGCGGTTTTCCTCGTCCACGCCGCGGCCGTCCAGGTAGGTACGCGCCTTCTCGCTGCCTTCCAGGTTCTTCTGGAAGAACTTCGTCGCCGCATCCAGCGCCGAGTACAGCTCGCGGCTGTCGTCCTGCTGCTGGGCGTTGCGCGGGTTCTCGCTGCGTGGCACTTCCATGCCGGCGCGCTTGGCCAGTTCGTCCACCGCATCGAG
Source organism: Stenotrophomonas sp. S41 (assembly GCF_016624625.1). NCBI lineage: Bacteria > Pseudomonadati > Pseudomonadota > Gammaproteobacteria > Lysobacterales > Lysobacteraceae > Stenotrophomonas > Stenotrophomonas sp. S41. The sequence continues at coordinate 28,919 of NZ_JACVTV010000044.1, forward strand.
GAATTCGAGGCGGTCGTAGTTCATCAGGAAGCTGATGGCGGTGCCGTGCGCGCCGCAGCCGAAGCAGTGATAGAACTGCTTGGTGGGTGAGACCGTGAACGACGCCGAGCGCTCGTCATGGAACGGGCAGCGCGCCGCGTATTCCTTGCCCTGGCGCTTCAACGGCACGCGGCTGCCCACCACCTCGACGATGTCGGAGCGGGCCAGCAGGTCGTCGATGAATGCGTCGGGGATACGGGCCATGGGCAACAGGGCAGGGGCGCGGCCGGTGGCCACGCGAGGCGGAACGATCAATCCGCCTAGTTTACTCCCTGTCGGGCAGCGGGCCGGCGCTGGCCGGATCGATGCCGGCAGCGGCCAGATGGGTGCGGGCGCGCAGGCGCTCGTCGATCACCGCGGTCATCAGCGCGCCGACGAAGAACACCACGGTCGCGTAGTAGATCCAGACCAGCGAGATGACCAGTGCGCCCATCGAACCGTAGGCACTGCCCGGGGCCACGGTGGCGATGTAGACGCCGATGCCATAGCGGCCCAGCGCGAACAGCGCCGAGGTGATGACGCCGCCGATGAAGGCCTGGCGCCAGGCCACGCGGCGGTCCGGCAGATAGTGGTACATGAAGGCGAAGCCGACCGCGTACAGCAGCAGGCTGGTGAGATAGCCGATGGCCGGCAGGATGGACGGCAACTGGGCGAAGGCCACCTGCAGCATGGTGGTGGCGGTCATCGACAGGATCAGCAGGAAGCCCAGCGCCAGCACCACGCCGAAGGAGAACACGCGCTTGCGCAGCCAGGCCTTGATGCCCTCCAGCCGCTCGCCGCTGGTGCGGAAGATCAGGTTGAGGGCGTTCTGCAGCTGGGCGAACACCGCAGTGGCACCGATGAACAGCAGCAGGGTGCTCCACAGCCCGGCCAGCGAGCCGACGTCGGGCTGGTTGTCGGCGTTCTTCAGCACGGTTTCGGCCACGGTGGCCGCGCTGCTGCCGGCGGCGGCGCTGATCTGCTCGACCAGGGCCTGCTGGGCGGGCGGGTACAGCGAAGCGGTCAGCCACAGCAGCAGCACCAGCAGCGGTGCCATCGAGAGCAGGGCGTAGAAGGAGACCGAGGCGGCCTGGGTGAGCACGTCGATCTCGACGAAGCGCTTGCCGACGGCCATGGGGAAGCTGTCCTGCAGGCGCTGGACGTACTTGCGTAGATTCACGGGGACAGTAGACACGTGTTCAACCATGCCGGTGTTGTAGCAGCCGGGGGTCGAAGGCGTGGTGAAGCAGACAGACACAGGTAGCGGGGGGGGGGGGGCGCGCCGCGGCGGCGCCCCCCCCCCCCCCCCCCCCGGGGGC
>NZ_JACVTV010000045.1:0-29856 GCF_016624625.1 Stenotrophomonas sp. S41
CCCCCCCCCCCCCCCCCCCCCCCCCCCCCCCCCCCCCCCCGACTCTACAAAGGCAATGCCATTGCGTTGCCGCAAAGCTGCGGTACGCTGCAGCTCTGGTGCTTGCCACGGATGCGCTCAATGAAAACCATCGTTCTTGCTGTGTTCCTGTCACTGGCGATCGCACCGGCCATCGCGTCGGCGCAGGAAATGACGGATGAACTGGCCACGCTGGGCATCACCGCCGGCATGCCCTATGCCAAGGCCAAGCGCCTGCTCGATGCAGCGGGCTGGCAGGCCACGCCGCCGGAATCAGCGCAGGCCACACTGCCGGATTTCCCCGAGATCGAATGTGGCCAGGGCCGCGACGCAGTCTGCTCGGCGGGCTTCCACAAGAACGATCAATCGGTGGCGATGATCATCGGCACCACGCAGGCGGGGCAGCCGTTCGTGCAGGGCACGTACTGACCGCGCACGGACGTCGCCATGAAAATCGCTGCACGTGGACGTACCGGATGGGGATGGCTGCTGGTCGGCCTGTTGTTCAGCGGCACTGCTGCGGTGGGCTGTACCGCACTGGGCCGGTTTGCGATCCCGCAGTTCGCTCAGCAGTTTGCCGAAGCGGGCCAGCCGCTGCCCGTCATCACCCAGTTCTTTGCAGGCAGCTACGGGCTGGCCTGGCTTGGCCTTCCGCTGGTGATTGCCGCCTGGCTGGCAGGGTGGGCGCGGCTGTCGGCGTTGATCGGCAGCGTGACGCTGATGGTGGCGACCCCGCTGGCCATGTTTGCGGCCTACCTGCCGCTGTTCAAGCTGGGCACGTTGTACTGATCCGGGCGCGGCCCGGTGGCTGCGATCGTGACCGGGTACCGCCAACCATGACCTCCGGCCCGTCGCCGGGCATGCACGTGCGTACTACTCTCAGGGGTTCAAGGCGCGTGGGTGCCTCCTTCCACTGGAGTTGTCGATGTCCCGTTCGTTGCTGGTCGTCGTTTCCGCTGTGTTGACGCTGTCCCCGCTGCCGTTGCTCGCCGCCAGGGCACCCGCGCAGGACCTGGCCGCCGAGGTCAACCCTTTCATCGGCACCACCAACGCCGGCAACGTCTACCCGGGGCCGACGGTGCCCTTCGGCATGGTGGCCTTCAGCCCGGAAATGACCGCACTGCCGGGCAAGCGCTTCCCGATTGCCGCGCCCGGTGGCTATGAGTGGCGCAGCAACGGCGTGCGCGGTTTCAGCCTGACCCACGTCAATGGCACCGGCTGCACCGGCGCCAGCGGCGATATTCCATTGATGCCGGTAACCCTGCCAGTCGAGCTGTCGCCGTCTTCGGCCGATGCCGGCGTGCGCTATACCAGCCTGCTGGACCACGCGAAGGAAAGCGCCAGCCCCGGTGCCTACACGCTCACCCTCGACAACGGCGTGGCCGTGAGCCTGGCAGCCACGGCGCGCACCGCGGTAGGCCAGTTCCAGTTCCCGGCCGACAAGCCGGCCAACCTGTTGTTCCGCACCTCCGACAGCGAGGTGGGCAGCAGCGATTCGACCATCATCATCGACCCGGCAACGCGCACCGTGCGCGGCTCGGTCACCAGCGGCAACTTCTGCGGCTACCTCGCCGAGGACCGCCGCGAGAGCTACTACACCCTGCATTTCGTCGCCGAGTTCGACCAGCCGTTCGAGGTGGGCGGTACCTGGCGCGATGACACCGTGCAGGCCGGCGCGCGCGAGGGCGGCGGTGGCACCACCTATGGCAGCAAGGGCCACCCGCCGGCAGGCAAGGGCGCGGGCGGCTGGATCAGTTTCGATGCCAAACGCACGCCGCAGGTGACTGCGCGCATCGGTATTTCCTACGTCGATGAAGCCGGCGCGCGCGCCAACCTGCGCCGCGAGAGTCCGCAGGGCACGACCGTGGCGGCCACGCAGGCGGCCACCCGCGCGAAGTGGAACGAGCTGCTGGGCCAGGTGCGGGTGCAGGGTGGCACGCCCGACGAGCGCACCGTGTTCTACACCGCGCTCTACCACGCCATGCTGGCGCCCAACCTGCACAGTGATGGCGATGGCCGTTACCGCGGCATGGACGGCAAGGTGCATGCGCTGGCCAAGCGGCAGCAGGCGCAGTACGCCAACTATTCGGGCTGGGATGTGTACCGCTCGCAGCTGCAGCTGCTGACCCTGCTGCAGCCGCAGGTCGGTTCGGACGTGGCGCAGTCGCTGCTCAACCAGGCCGACCAGAATGGCGGCGTCTGGGATCGCTGGACCCACATCACCGGCGCCACCGGCGTGATGAACGGCGATCCGTCGCCGCCGTCGGTGGCGGCCATCCATGCCTTCGGCGGCCGCAGCTTCGACCTGCAGCGCGCCTACGCCTCGCTGAAGAAAGCAGCGACCCTGCCCACCGCGCGTGATCTGGACAAGCGCGGTTGCCCGGTGCTGTGCGTGGGCCAGCGCCCGGGCCTGGACCAGTGGCTGGCCCTGAAGTACATGCCGGAAGGCGCGCCGGGCTGGGGCAGTGCGGCCGATACGCTGGAAATGGTCAGCGCCGATTTCGGTCTGTCCGAGCTGGCCCTCGCCGCCGGCGATGCGCAGGGTGCAAAGCAGTTCCGTGAGCGTTCCGGCTGGTGGCGCAATCTCTACAACCCGAAGGCCACCGCGCGGCAGGGCTACATCCAGCCGCGCAATGCCGATGGCAGCTGGCCGGCGTTTGATCCGGCCGCCGATGATGGTTTCGTCGAAGGCAGTGGCGCGCAGTACCTGTGGATGGTGCCGTTCGATCCGGCGGGCCTGTTCGATGCGCTGGGTGGCCGCGAGGCCAGCATCGCGCGGCTCGATGCGTTCTTCCGCACGCCGGATGGTGGGTGGGCAGTGACCAAGTCCGGTCCGCTGCACGCCGAGCTGGACAACGAACCGTCCATCGCAGCGCCGTGGCTGTACAACTTCCTTGGCCAGCCGTGGAAGACCCAGGAAACCGTGCGCCAGGCGATGCGCCAGATCTGGACCAACACGCCCGAGGGCATGCCCGGCAATGATGACCTTGGCCAGATGTCCTCGTGGTACGTGTGGTCGGCGCTGGGCCTGTATCCGGTGTACCCGGGCCGCGCGGACCTGGTGATCGGCAGTCCGCTGTTCACCGAAGCAGTGATCACCCGCCCGGGCGCGAAGATCGTGGTGCGTGCACGCGGCGCGGCGATGGATGCGCCGTACGTGCAGTCGCTGCAGGTGGATGGCAAGGCCAGCAACGCGAGCTGGCTGCCGGCCAGCTTCGTGCAGCGCGGCGGCACCCTCGACTTCGAACTGGGCAGCACGAAGAACGAGCAGTGGGGCGCACAGGACGTACCGCCTTCGCACGGCCCCCGCTAAATCCACGGCATGCGTTGATGAACCACCACACGGCCGGGCACCCCCGGCCCCGTTGAACGCGCACCATCCGGCCCGGTAGATCCACGCCATGCGTGGATGCGGTGCCACGCCATGCGTAGATGAACCTCCACACGGCCGGGCACCACCCGGCCGTGCTAGCCTGACCGTGCAACAGACAAGCGGCAGGAGGTTCCCATGGAAATTCCACAGGACGTGTACGAGCACGTACTGGGCGTGGCGGTCGAAATGGCCAATGCCAGCACCCACGGCGATACCCGCAGCCAGTGGCGGCTGCACGACGAGCTGCGGCAGTACTGCGATGCGATGGCGGTGGAAGGCCGCGACCATCCCTTCCTCTGGGAAACCCTGGGTGACTTCACCAGCGACAGCGGCGTGGCGATCGGCTACTACGAGCGCGCGCTGGCCCAGGCACGCCAGCTGGGCGTGATCGAAGGCGAAGCATCGATCTGCCTGGAACTGGCACGACGCCACATCGACCAGGGCGAGACCGAGCGCGGTTACGAATTCGCGCTGCTCGCCGACGAAGCCGCGCGGCAGACCGACGACCTCGATCTGCGCCGCGAAATCAGCCAGTTCCTTCTGGAAAACTCATGACCCACCTTCGACGTTCGCGATACTGCGCCACTGCCGTGGCCCTGCTGATGGCCATGGCCTGCGCGCAGGCGCAGCCGCCGGTGGCGGTCAACCCGCTGCTGCTGAAGCCGGTGGACCAGGTCACCCCGGATGAGGTGCGCGGCATGCAGCAGCGCCTGTCCGACTGGCCCAACCTGGCCCGTTACCGCGAGGCCAACGCGCGCGTACCGGCCAAGCAGGGCGGCGTGCCGCGCGTGCTGTTCTACGGCGATTCCATCACCCAGCTGTGGGGCGAGAAGGATCCTGCACAGTTCTTCCCCGGCAAGGGCTATCTCAACCGTGGCATCAGCGGGCAGACCACGCCGCAGATGCTGCTGCGTTTCCGCCAGGACGTCATTGCGCTGCAGCCGGACGTGGTGCTCATCCTCGCCGGCACTAATGACATTGCCGGCAATACCGGGCCCAGCACGCAGGCGATGATCGAAGACAACCTGCACGCGATGGTCGAACTGGCGCTTGCGCACGGCATCCGCGTAGTGCTGTCGTCGGTGCTGCCGGTGAGCGAGTACCGGTGGATGCCCGGTATCGAACCTGCGCCCAAGGTGCGCGCCCTGAACGCCGCACTCAAGCAGTACGCCGATGCGCAGGGGCTGGTGTACCTGGACTATTACTCGGCCATGGCCAATGCAGCCGGTGGACTGGATCCGGCATTGGCGGCCGATGGCGTGCACCCAACCGCGAAGGGTTATGCATTGATGTCGCCGCTGGCGGAAAAGGCGATTACGCAGGCGCTGAAAGCCACGCCGCCCGGCAAGCACTGATCGTCTTCGCTGGGTATGGCGGCAGTGTCCAACAAGGTGGTCGAGACCGTGGCGCGCGCCGTGTTCAAGCGCAGCCCGGTGCTGGTCACCGAGCTCTATTCAAGCGCCGGCGAGCAGCCGCGCCGCTACGATTCCGCCGAGGCGCTGTGTGAGCACGGCAGGGCATTGCAGTGGGTCTCAGGCGGCATGTTGCTGATCGGCGTGCAGTACGCGGACATGGGCGGCGCCGTGCGCGTGCGCCCGTTCGACAGCGGGCGCGGTGACTCCGCGCGCGTCATGGTGTCCGGCTGGGGGCTGATCTCGATCCTGCTGCCGATGGCCATCGATGCGAACGTCGGCGCGAAAGTGCAGGCCCTGACCGAGCGCGCCGCACTGGCCCGCGAGCGCGGCGCGCTGGACGTTTCGCCGGTGTGCGACTGGAACTGGAAATCGGTGGAGTCGCACAAGCGTCGCTTGCAGGATGTGCTCCGGAAAGCCCTGTAAGGCGCCCGCTCAGTCGTCGTCGCGCTTCAGCGCCGTATCCGCCGCCAGCAGCGCCTGCGCTGCCGCACTCAGCGGCGGCGAGGGCGGCGTATCGCAGCCAATGGCCGCCATCATCCGCTCCATGCCGACGAAGCTGCGCGCGCGGCGGTCGTAGATGCCGGTGACCAGCAGCGCGCGGGTGGCGGCTTTCTGCTCCGGCCCGACCAGCACGCGCTGCTCCATGATGATGCGCGTTCCGACCCAGCCGGCCAGCCGGGTTTCCAGGGTGAACTGCTGAAAGGGCTTGAGCTCGCGCCGGAACTGGATGGTGCCCGCACCGACGATGGGCGCCCACTTCTCACGCAGCGCCACCTTGCCCAGGCCCATGCGCAGGATCAGGTCCAGCCGGCCCAGGTCGAAGATGTTCCAGTAGCGGCCGTTGGTCATGTGCAGGTTGCTGTCCAGGTCGTTGGGCAGCACCCGGAACGGCAGCCGCGAGACCCCGAACGGGGCCTCCAGCTTCGGCCGGAACAGGCTGCACAGCAGCAGGTGGAGCAGGCGGAACCAGAGATTCATGACTATGACGACTGTTATAGGACGGGCGATACGCTAATCTATGACGACTGTCCTAGCAAGGTGAGCGGCATGAGCCCGCGAGCGTCCGATGCCCCCCAGCGCGTGATCGATGCGGCCGCCCAGATGCTGGCGCGGGTCGGGCTCAATGCCACCAGCATCCGCGAGGTGACCAAGCTGGCCGAGGCGCCGCTGGGCTCGACCTACCACCATTTCCCGGGCGGCAAGCAGGAACTGCTGGCCCGCGCCACGCAGATGGCAGGCGACAAGGTGGAAGCCCTGCTGGTGGAGCTGCTGCAAGGGGGCGCGGTGCAGGGCCTGCAGCCGTTCCTGGCGATGTGGCGCGAGCGCCTGCTGCGCACGCAGTTCCGCGCCGGCTGCCCGGTGCTGGCCGCGGCGGTGGAAGAACCGGTCGAAGCGGTCGCGAGCCAGCCGCGTGCTGCCGCCGCCGAGGTGTTCGCACGTTGGCAGGGCCATCTGGCCCAGGCCTTCGTGGCTGACGGTCACGCACCGGAACAGGCGGCCGCGCTGGCCAGCCTGGTCATCGCCAGCGTGGAAGGTGCGGTGGCCATGAGCCGCGCGCTGCAGGACATCGCCCCGTTCGACCAGGTGGCCGCGCAGCTGCTGAAGGCAGCGACCCCGCCTGCAGGCTAGAATCGGCCCGAATGCACCCACGCGTGCCCGGCAAGGATGTCCGCATGCTGCACCACCTTTCTCTTGGCGTCCGCGATCTGCACGCTGCCGGCCGGTTCTATGATGCGGTTCTGGCCGCGCTGGGTTATCGGCGCGTGTTCGAGGATGACACCGCCATCGGTTACGGCCTGGTGGATGACGAAGACGTGCTGTGCCTGAAGCTGCGCGATGACGCCAGCGCGCCGGGCCCCGGCTTCCACCTAGCATTCGCTGCACAATCGCCCGCACAGGTCGATGCCTTCCACGCCGCGGCAATGGCCACCGGCGGCCGTGACAATGGCCCGGCCGGCCTGCGCCCCGATTACGGCGATACCTATTACGCCAGCTTCGTGGTCGACCCGGACGGCCATCGCATCGAAGCGGTCACCAAACAGGCTGCCCCATGAAGCAGACCAAGCGCTTCAACCGCAGCCCACTGAAGCTGCCGATGACACGCAGCAGTGAAGTCGCCCGCGCGCGCCGGCACCTGCAGCACCACGGCTGGCCGCGCCTGCAGATGGCGCTGATCGTGCTGCTGACCGGCGGCGCCGGGTTTCTCGCTTCCCATGTGCTGCGGCTGGCCGGGCTGGACAGCATGCTGCTGCGCTACCCGCTGTCGGTGCTGCTGGCCTATGTCGTGTTCCTGCTGCTGATGTGGCTCTGGATCCGCTGGCGCTGGGATGCCGTGGCCGACGGTGCCGCCGAGGTCGCCAGTAATGGCGGCGGCGGTGGCAGTTCGCCACGCACGGGCCCGTCATGGGGCGGCAATGGCGGCCATTCCGGTGGTGGTGGGGCGTCAGCGTCGTGGGCGGAGGCCTCGACCCCGTCCCTCACCGACACCGATGGCGCGTCCCTGCTGGAGGTCGCCGACGGTGAGGCCGGGCTGCCACTGCTGGCCGTGGCCGGCATCCTCGCGCTCGCGGCCGGCGTGCTGCTGGCCAGCGCCTGGGTGGTGTGGTCGGCGCCGGTGCTGATGGCCGAACTGCTGGTGGACGCGGCCATTGTCGGCGGCCTGTACCGGCGCATGCAGGGCATGGGCGCGCAGGGCTGGTGGCAGCTGTGCCTGTCGCACACGATCTGGCCGCTGCTGGGCCTGCTGGTGTTCTTCGCGGTGCTGGGCTGGTTTGCGCAGCAGCTGGCGCCGGACGCGGTCAATCTCATGCAGGTGGTGCAGGCGCTGTAAGGTGGGCGAAAAGGAGTGCCGGGCACTGAGTGGCCCGCACAGGAAGAAACTTCATTGCAAAGGAGAAGCACATGGATGTGGCTGCATGCAGGACAAAGGTGGTGTGTTGGGTGCTCGGTGTGATGTTCGCGCTGGTGATGTCGTTCAGCGCGATGGCACAGTCACCGTCGGCGACGATCGAGCCGGTCGCTGACGTGGCTGCCGCCACTGAGGAAGCGACGTGCCGTGCGTGCACGTATGAACGGATCGGCCGCAAGGTCGATATCGGTCTGGTGGCCTTGATGGCCACGCTGATCATCGGCGTGCTGTTCGCCGTCTCCCGTGAGTGGGGAACGCCCTCGCAGCGTTGGACCTGCCGCAGCACGGCGCTGTTCCTGGCGGCGATGGGCGTGGTGTTCGTGTGGCGCGCCGGCAGCGTGCTCTACCTGGGCTACAGCCCCTGGCAGGAGGTGCCGTCGCTGGTCATCGCAGGGTGGGTCGATGGCCTGCTGACCACCTCGCCGCGCTGGCTGATGGCCCTGCTGCTGATGGCGGCGGCCCCGCTCATCTGGAGGCGCAGCGAGCAGCTGCCACGCTGGCGCATCGCCTGAGGCAGCGCCGGGCAATGCCCGGCGTTTCCCTGTTCATCTTCGGTCAAAGCCCTAGAATGGGACTATGTCTCGCAAAGCTTAACGAACCGATGGGAAGCGTGATTAATATGGCGGTGTGGCTACAGATCCAGATACCACCCGGGAGGTGCCTATAGCGGAGCTTTGCGCGAACCTGCTTTGCTCCATGCGGCTCACTCTAGTTGAATATGAAGCGTCTGATCCAAAATCCATTCGCTGCAATAGTCGAGGCGCTGGGCGACTGCTGTGGCACGTGAAGATCAATTAAAATTGAGTTTTAAGGGGAGGGGGCGATGAAGGCGGGTTGGTTGAATGAATTTTCGCTTGAGTTAATGGATCTAAAAAATTCATCTGCAGATATAAAAGAAGTTACCGTATTTCATTCTCGTGCGGACGAATGGTATGTTGGGGATAATTTATCTGCATGTCACGATGACTTTTCCGTTGCGGTGCGGGATGGGAAATATCGAAAGTTGGGGCTTAGCAAGACTTATGCTTTCCCCTTGAATGACGCTGGTGTAGTCGTGTGTGTTGAGTTTTCGATATTTCCGAAGACTGTCAAGCTGAACTTGATAAGCTCTCGAATTGAGCAGGTCAGAGAAAATTCTAGGCATCGGTTCGACGCCCTGCATGACTCTCTTACAGGATGTAAGAATCGAAAGTCATTCGAGACTGATCTTTCGAAAGCCTTGGAGATTCTTTCGTCTTCAGGTGGGACTGGTGGCGGGTTGCTTGCTCACGGTGGACTCAACTCTGTGAGCCTCGCAACACTGGATATCGATTTCTTTAAGAGAATTAACGATAGTCGAGGGCATGACTATGGAGATTTGGTGCTGCGGTCCTTCGCATGGCTCGTTCAGGATCAGTGTTCTTTAATCCAGGGGAAGCGGCCGAAGCTCAGGGTTGATCTCTATCGACTCGGTGGCGAAGAGTTCAATATACTTTTCAGTGGAGAGGTTGAGGAGCGAGAGGTCCTTGACGTTCTGGAAGAGTTGCGGTCCGCGATTGAGCGAGAAGTTATTCCTTCTGATTCTCAGTTGGCGGTGATTGGGGGCGACGGGGTGGTCGTTCCGCCGCCCTCGGAGCGTCACGTAACTGCCAGCTTTGGTCTCGCCAGATTGACTGGTATTACGCCCAAGCAGAATCCATCATCAGTTGCGGGTCGCCTGAAAGTTCATTCGGACAAGGCTCTTTATTCCGCGAAGGGTGCTGGGCGGAATTGCATCAGATATTTTCCCGACATTCTGAAGAAGTATGGGAGAGTTTTAGAACACGACTCTTCCGCAGGCGTGGTGGTGATTGATATCGGTCTAGAGGCTGGGGTGGTGAAGGGGCGGGAGTTCTTCGTTGTTCCTGAAAGATATACCGGTGAGAGAAATTACATTGTTGACGACGGGCGCACGAGGAGGATTCTTGGAAGATACCCGCGCATTAAGACAGCTAAGATAGTTGCGTTCGATGTCCAGTCCGAAATTTCGTTCTGTTCAATCTCTGAGAGGCGGGAAGGGATAGATGTTGTAGAGGGGGACTTCTTGGAGTCAATCCCGCTCGGCCTGTTTGGCGGACTTTCTGGGCTTCACGGCCACAATGAAATATCTAGAGAGATTGAAGCAGAGGCTGTCCTCAGGTCCTGGCTAACCGGAGATCCAGGTGACAGTCGGCGAGTACTCTCTATTCGCTTTGCCGACATCCGTGAGGTTGAAAGGAGTCATGGGTCTGTCAAAGCAAATGAAATTTTGGCCGGCGCCGTGGCAGCCGCAAAACGCGTTTTCCCCGCTCCGATGCGAATAGTTCAAACCGAAATAGGACAGTTTGGCGTCGCGTTGTCATGCGACGAGGACTCGGTCGATGAACTGATGGAACGGATGATCCGATTGCTGTATGAAATTTGTAGCGATGTCGCCGACTTCTCGCTTGGCCTGTTTGACCGTGACTCGATGACGATCGGTTTAGAAGCTGGCTACTCGCTTGATTTGGGCGCCGCTTACGATTACGCAACGATCGCGGCTGCGTCAGTGGATAAGAATGCTTGGCGAAGATTTGACGCCCGAGCGCCTCAAGATGTGATTAGCCAGAACTACTATTCGAACGAATATGAGAAGGTCCTGGCGGACTATGATCGATTCAAAGAGTTGGGTATTGTAGGCTCGATGTTTGAGAACTTTGCCGGCTTGTCGCACTTCGTATTCTCAGGTGATGCTGAGCTCGCTGGTGTGTCTTTCCGCGCGGCAGTTGAATATCAAGATAGTCCGGTGGTTCGCAGTAATCTTGCTATTGCGCAGTTCTACTGCGGAAGATTTGCTGATGCCTATGATAATCTTAATATGGCCATGGCCGCCAACGCTGGCGAACATCCGAACGAGAATAGTTCAAACATATTTGCCGTTGCTGGGCTTGAGTCGCACTTGCTGCGAGGCGATCCTGACTTGGTGCGTGTTTCAGAGCTTTTTAATGTTGCGGAAGGTAGCGGTAATCTCTCATTTTTGAAGCCTGGTCAGTTCGAGGCGGCGAGATCCAAATTGGATGATTTGCGGGCAGTTTGAGAGCGTGCATAGCTTAATGTACACGCAGCACTGTCTCTCCCAGCCCCCACTCCATTGTAGGTGTGGGGGTTCACTAGAGTGCTCGCATCCAGATCATGGATCTACGTAAAGTGGTGAACGTACCGGTGCACATCAGTGCGCTGGCGCTCAATCAAAGCGCCAGCGCACCCCTGCGTACACGCCGCGGCCTTCGCCCGGCGTCGAGCGCGCGACATCCTTGCCCGCGTCGTTGTAGCCCGGCGTGACCGTGGCCGCATAGTGGCGGTCGCCGATGTTGCGCATCTCCGCCCAGGCCTGCCAGCGGCCACCCGGTGCGTCGTAGCCGATGCGGCTGCCGAAGATCACGTGGCTGTCGGCCCAGTAGCTGTTGGCATAGTCCACCGCGATGCGCGAGGCGTACTCGGTGTTCAGTGCGGCATACAGGCCCGAGGCATGGTCTAAGCGCAGTTCGGCCTGGTAGCTGTGCTGCGGCAGGCCGGGCAGGCGGTTGCTGCCGAAGCGCGTGTCGTGGCGGTAGCGGAAATCGCTGAACGTGTAGGCCTGGCGCAGCGACAGGCGGCCCGGCACACCCTGCCACAGCGTGCTGTCCAGGCCGGCCTCGATGCCGCGGTGCAAGGTGGGGCTGGCATTGTTCTCGGCCACGAACAGGTTCGGCACCGGCTGCAGCTCGACGCTCAGCAGTTCGTGGTTCACGTGCGCGTAGTAGCCGGTCAGTTCCCAGCGGCCCAGCGCAGCTTCGCCACGCGCGCCCAGTTCCAGCGTGGTGGCGGTCTGGTTCTGCATCGCCACCGGCGTGCTCTGGCGGCCGGTCGACGGACCGTTGCCAGCGCCGAAGAACTGGTTCGAACCCCAGATCATCGACCACGGGTGCGGCGCTTCCACCGAGCGGCTGAGGTTGCCGAACCACTGCGTCTGCGCACTGTGCTGCCAGGTGAAGCCCAGGCGCGGCGCGTAATCCCAGTCGTGGTCACGCAGGCGGCCACCGCTGGTGGGCCAGGTCACCTGCACATCGCTGCGGGTGTTGATCAGCGCCAGACCGGTCTGCACGCGCAGGCGATCATTCACCGCCAGGTTGTTGCCGATATGCAGCGTGCTCTGCGTGCCGAGATGGCGGAAATCACGCGTGTGCGTGCCGGCGGCATAGCCGTTGCTGGCAAAGCGCAGCGACTCGCGCACGTTGGCATCGAGGTCGTGGGTCACGCGCAGGCCGACGGTGGTTTCGCTGTCCAGCCCGAACAGCGGATGGCGGCGGCGGTAGTCCAGCGTCGCGTTGAGGTCGGCGTAGTCCAGCTGCTGGCGGTACAGGCTCTCGCCCAGGTCCATCGGGTACTTGTGGTAGACCAGCCCGGCCTGCAGCGAGGAATCCTCGTCGATCTGCAGCGTGGTCATGTTGCCGATCCAGGTGCTGCCCGGCTGCGGGCGGCGCGCGTCGATGGCGAGGTTGGCCGGGTTGGCCGCACGCGGGTCGTTGCGGATCTGGTCGCGGGTCAGGCGCCCGGGCGTTTCGTGATTGGTCTCGCGGTAGCGCACGAAGAAGCGCGTCTGCAGGTCGGGGCTGATCTGCCAGCCGATGTTGGCCATCGCGCCCTTGCCGTCGCCGCGCGCGTGGCGCTGGTAGCCGTCGAACTCGCTGTCGGAGTAGGCCAGGAAGTAGTCGACATCACCACTGACGCCGCCCCAGCTGATTCCGCGCTTCTGGTAGCCACGGCTGCCGGCTTCGTAATGCAGCTGCACGCCGGCCGAGTCGCGGCCGCTGCGGCTGACATAGTCGATGGCACCGCCCAGCGCCAACGCGCCGCGCTCGAAACCATTGGCGCCGCGCAGCACTTCAACGCGCGACAGCCACAGCGGTTCCAGCAGTTCGTAAGGCGTGCCGCCCGGGCCGGTCAACGGCAGGCCATCGAGGGAGACCGCAATGCCCGAGGCATGCGCGCCCGGCCCACGGTTGATGCCCGAGCCGCGGATCGACACCTTGGTGCCCTCGTTGCCCGGCGACTGCGCGCTGATGCCGGGCTGGTAGGCCAGCACGTCGGCGCTGCTGGACAGGCGGCTGTCGGCCTTTGCGACGTCGATGACGTTGCTGGCGCCGGGCACGCGCTTGAGCGCCTCGCGGGCTTGGGCGCTGGCATCGGCGGCAGTGACCTGCACCGCGTCCAGCGTGGTGGCCTGCGGGGCGGCGTGGGCGGTGGCGGCAAGGCCGAGGGAGACGGCCAGGAACAGCAGCGACGGGGTGGGGCGGTAAGACGGGAGCGACATGCGGACAGGCTGTAAACCACGAAATTGGCGCGCAAGTTAACAGGTCGCGGGCGGTACGTCACCCATCAGTGCCGTATGGGGCATGCCCTTGTAGAGTCGAGCCATGCTCGACTGGCGAAGTCGGCTGCATCAAAACAACGCAGTCGAGCATGGCTCGACTCTACAAAGACGGCTTCGCCAGCGCCTTCGCCTTCTCGTACAGCGCTTTGGCAGTCTCCGCATCGCCCAGCGCGGCATGGCATTCGGCCAGGCTGTCCCAGGCATTGGCCGAATCCGGGTACAGCTCGGTGTTGAGGGCGAATACTTTCAGCGCCTTGCCCGCACCCAGGCTCTCACGGATCGCGTAGCCGCTGGCGTTGATCGCGCGCTCGCGTTCGCTGCCGGTGATGCGGATGTTGTCCTGCAACCAGTCGCGCATCGCCTGTGCCGCGCCAGCCGTCTCATCCGACGCATAGGCGATCAGGCGCTCGGACAGCACCGCACTCGGAAACTCCTGCGGTGCAGCCACCGCCATCGTGCTCTCCACCAAGGTGCTCGACCACACATTGCGCGCGCTGCCATTGGTCAAGTACACGAACACCCAGTAACCGCTGGCCAGGCTGCCCTTGTAGGCCAGCCGCGCCCGCACGCGGGTACCTCCATCGTGGCCGACCTGGGTGTAGCCATCGCTGCGCGTGGTATCCCAGCCAGTGGAGAAGAAATTGCTGCCGCCGCTGGCGAGCTTCTGCGGCTGCCAGAGCTTTTCCAGTGTCGCTGTACGCAGCAGCTTGCCGGTGGCCAGCGCCTGCAGGAAGCGGTTCATGTCGCCGACGGTGGTCTGCAGGTCCGCGTGGCCCCAGCCATAGTGCGGCCACGGATCTTCATCGGCCGCCTGCAACGCGCCGTCCTTGCCGGTGTATGGCACTGCCGCGCGTGCTGCTGGCACGCTGTCCAGCCCCCACGAAGTACTGCGCATCTTCAGCGGCTGCAGGATGCGTTCGCGGGCGATGGCCGGGTAGGGCTTGTGGTAGTGCGCTTCCAGCAACGCGGTCAGCACCAGGTAGTTGGCCTGGGTGTACTGCACGCGGCTGCCGGTGGCGAACTGCATCGGCGCCGCGCCGGCCACCTTCAGTGCAGCGGCAAGATCCGGTGCAACGCCGGGGTAGCCCTTGCTCACCCAGCGGTTGTCCACGCGGTCGTAGCACTCGGCGATGCCGGAGCTGTGGTTGAGGAAATCGCGCACATGGATCGCCTGCCAGGCGGCGGGCAGATTGGGGACATAGCGGCTGGCGGGCGCGTCGAGATCCAGCGTGCCCTGATCGACCAGCTGCATCACCAGCGTGCTGGTCAGCAGCTTGGCCATCGACTGCGCGGCGAATATGCTGTCGACGGTGGCCACTGCATGCGTGGCCGGGTCGCGTTCACCGCTGGCGCCCTGGTAGAGCACGTTGCCGTTGTGGGCGACCAGCACGGCCTGGCCGGCGATGCCGTAGCGCTCGCGGTTGACCTGCAGTTGGGTGTCCAGCCGGCTCGAAAGCCCGTCGCGAACATCACGCGCCGAGGCGGGCAGGGTGACTGCCACGGCGCAGAAGAGTGCAGCAAGGGCGCGATACATCGCGGTGGTCCGTCAGCGGCGATGGCGCATCTTGGTCAGGGCGGGAGATCGGGTCAAGAGCAGCGATTCCCGCCCCAGGGAAAGCCGGCCAGCGGCCGGCTCTACCACACGTTCAAGGCAGCGCAGGGCCGTGCCCGGCGACGCTCGATCAGCCCAGGATCCCCGGCAGATCCAGTCCCTTCTCCTTCGCGCATTCCACCGCGATCTCATACCCGGCATCGGCATGGCGCATCACACCGGTGGCCGGGTCGTTCCACAGCACGCGCGCAATGCGCTTCGCGGCCGCCTCGGTACCGTCGCAGACAATCACCATGCCGGCGTGCTGCGAGAAGCCCATGCCCACGCCGCCGCCGTGGTGCAGCGACACCCATGTGGCACCGCTGGCGGTGTTGAGCAGGGCATTGAGCAGCGGCCAGTCGGACACCGCATCGGAACCATCGGCCATCGCCTCGGTCTCGCGGTTTGGCGAGGCCACGCTGCCGCTGTCCAGATGGTCACGGCCGATCACCACCGGCGCCTTCAGTTCGCCGTTCGCCACCATCTCGTTGAAGGCCAGGCCCAGGCGATCGCGATCGCCCAGGCCCACCCAGCAGATGCGCGCGGGCAGGCCCTGGAACTTGATCTTCTCGGCGGCCATGTCCAGCCAGCGGTGCAGGTGCGGGTTGTCCGGAATCAGCTCCTTCACCTTGGCATCGGTCTTGGCGATGTCTTCCGGGTCGCCGCTCAGCGCTGCCCAGCGGAACGGGCCGATGCCGCGGCAGAACAGCGGGCGGATGTAGGCCGGCACGAAACCGGGGAAGTCGAAGGCATTGGCCACGCCTTCTTCCAGCGCCATCTGCCGCAGGTTGTTGCCGTAATCCACGGTCGGCACGCCCAGCGCGTGGAAGCCGAGCATGGCGCGGATGTGGTTGGCCATCGATGCACGCGCGGCCTTTTCCACGTCCTTCGGCGCGGAGACGCGCTTCTCGTCCCACTGTTCGACGGTCCAGCCCTGCGGCAAGTAGCCGTTCACCGGGTCGTGCGCCGAGGTCTGGTCGGTCAGCAGGTCGGGCTTGATGCCGCGTTCCAGCAGTTCGGCCAGCACGTCAGCCACATTGCCCAGCAGGCCCACCGATTTCGGCGCGCCCGCTTTGCAGGCTTCATCGATCAGGCGCAGCGCTTCATCCAGGTTGTCGGTCCAGGTATCCAGGTAGCCGGTGCGCAGGCGCATGTCGATGCTGCTCTTGCGGCACTCGACGGCCAGGCACGAGGCGCCGGCCATCACCGCGGCCAGCGGCTGCGCGCCGCCCATGCCGCCCAGGCCGCCGGTGAACAGCCACTTGCCGGTCAGGTCGCCACCGAAATGCTGGCGGCCCATTTCCACGAAGGTCTCGTAGGTGCCCTGCACGATGCCCTGCGCGCCGATGTAGATCCAGCTGCCGGCAGTCATCTGGCCGTACATAGCCAGGCCCTTCCTATCCAGCTCGTTGAAGTGGTCCCAGTTGGCCCAGCGCGGCACCAGGTTGGAATTGGCGATCAGCACGCGCGGTGCATCGGCATGGGTGCGGAACACGCCCACCGGCTTGCCCGACTGCACCAGCAGGGTCTGGTCATCGTCCAGCCGCTTGAGCGTTTCGACGATGGCATCGAAGCTCTCCCAGTCGCGTGCGGCGCGGCCGATGCCGCCGTACACCACCAGTTCCTGCGGGCGCTCGGCCACGTCCGGGTGCAGGTTGTTCATCAGCATGCGCAGTGGCGCTTCGGTCAGCCAGCTTTTGGCGTTCAGCGTGGTGCCGGTGGGCGCGATGATGGTGCGGCTGGGGTCGTTGCGGGTCATGCGGCGCTCCGGTTCGTAGCGAATTCAAGGCAGGCGTTGAGCACCTGCGCCAGCGTGTGGCGCAGCGGTGCGGCGTGTTCGGGGTCGAGCGGGGTGGGCCAGCTGTGCTCGTCCACCTGGTCGGGCAGCGGTTCGTGCATGTAGCCACGGCAGGCCAGTTCCATCTGCAGCGTGTGCACGCCGCCGGCGATGTCGCTGTAGTGGCGGGTGATCCAGCCGCCCTTGAAGCGGCCGTTGCGCACCTGGCTCATGCCGCTGATTTTCAGCAGGTTCTCCACCACATCGCTCAGTGCGTTGTCGCAGGAGGTATCCGGTGCACCGGACGGACCGGCCGTGCCCAGGTTGAACTGCGGCAGCTCGCCGTCGAACAGGTGCGGGATATGCGAGCGTATCGAATGCGCGTCATACACCACCACCGTGCCGTGGCGCGCACGCAGGCGTGCGATCTGCGCGGCCAGCGCATCGTGGTAGGGCGCGAAATACGTGTCTCGGCGGCGGCCGATCTCCGCCTCATCCGGCTCGCGGCCGGCGTGGTACAGCGGCTGATTGTCGAAGGTGGTCAGCGGGCACAGGCCGGTGGTGTTCTGGCCCGGGTACAGCGACACGCCGCTGGGGTCGCGGTTGAGGTCGATCACCGAACGCGAGATCGCCGAGCGCACGGTGGTCGCGCCCATCCCGCGCACGAAGTCGTAGAGGTCGTGCACCCACCAGTCGGCATCGCGCCGCGCCAGCCACGGCGAGTGGTAATCGCCCATCAGCTCGTGCGGCAGCTCGCTGCCGGTATGCGGGAAGCTGACGATCAACGGGGCATCGCCCTCGTGCACCGTCAGCCATTCGGGGCGGGCATTCATGCCTGCGGCTCCACGGTCGGCAGCAGTTCGCCCAGGCCCTGTGCCAGTGCGCCGCTGCGTACCAGGTTCGTGGCGACCACCATGTCCGGGTGGAAGTAGCGGTCTTCTTCCAGCGTCGGCACCTGCGCGCGGAGGGTGGCACGCACGGTTTCCAGCGCAGCGCTGGAGCGTAGCGGCGCGTGGAAATCGCAGCCCTGCGCGGCGGCCAGCAGCTCGATGCCGATCACGTTGGCCGCGTTCTCGGCCATCTGCATCAGGCGGCGTGCACCGTGCGCGGCCATCGACACGTGGTCTTCCTGGTTGGCCGACGTCGGAACGGAATCGACGCTGGCCGGGTAGGCACGCTGCTTGTTTTCAGACACCAGCGCCGCGGCGGTCACCTGCGGAATCATGAAGCCGGAATTCAGGCCCGGGCGCGGGGTCAGGAACGCCGGCAGACCCGACAGCGCCGGGTCCACCAGCATCGCCAGGCGGCGCTCGCTGATCGAGCCAATCTCGCACACCGCCATCGCCAGCATGTCGGCCGCGAAGGCCACCGGCTCGGCGTGGAAGTTGCCACCGGACAGCGCTTCGCCGGTCTCGGTGAACACCAGCGGATTGTCGGTCACGCCGTTGGCTTCGATTTCCAGCGTGGTTGCGGCCTGGCGCAGGATGTCCAGCGCCGCGCCCATCACCTGCGGCTGGCAGCGCAGGCAGTACGGGTCCTGCACGCGCACGTCGTTGTCGCGATGCGATTCGCGGATGTCCGAGCCCTGCATCAGCGCGCGCAGGGTGGCGGCGGTGGCGATCTGCCCGCGCTGGCCGCGGATGGCGTGGATGCGTGGATCGAATGGCGTATCCGAGCCCTTGGCCGCTTCCACCGACAGCGCACCGGTCACCAGCGCGGCCTGGAACACGGTCTCGATCTCGAACAGACCGGCCAGCGCATACGCCGTGGAGAACTGGGTGCCGTTGAGCAGAGCCAGGCCTTCCTTCGCGTCCAGCTCCACCGGCTGCAGGCCGGCGCGTGCCAGTGCGTCCATCGCCGGCAGACGCTCCTCGCCGATGAAGGCCTCGCCCACGCCCAGCATCACGCTGGCCAGGTGCGAAAGCGGTGCCAGGTCCCCCGAAGCGCCGACCGAGCCCTGCGCCGGCACCACCGGCAGCACGCCCTTCACCAGCATCGCTTCCAGCAGCAGCAGGGTTTCCTCGCGCACACCCGAGGCGCCCTGCGCCAGGCTGACCAGCTTCAGCGCCATCATCAGCCGCACCACGCTGGCCGGCATCGGCTCGCCCACGCCGGCGGCATGTGAAAGCACGATGTTCCGCTGCAGGGTGGCCAGGTCTTCGCGCTCGATGCGCACGCTGGCCAGCTTGCCGAAGCCGGTGTTGATGCCATACACCGGCGCGCCCTTGGCGACGATGGCGGCCACCGCGGCGGCGCTGGCGCGCACCACCGGCAGCGCGGCCGGGTCCAGTGCAAGCGGCGCACCGCGGTAGACCTGCCGCCACTGGGCGAGGGTGACATGGCCGGGGCGAAGAACCAGGGTGTTGCTCATGTGTTGCTCCAGGAAGCAGGCAGGTCGGGCTGCCCGCGCACCACGCGCGCGTGCAGCGGGTTGAATCCCATGCGATAGACCAGGTCGGCCGGCGCGTCGATGTCCCAGATCGCCAGGTCGCAGTCCAGGCCCACCGCGAGGCGGCCGATGCGCTCGCCGTGGCCCAGCGCGCGCGCCGCTTCACGGGTGAAGCCGGCAATGCATTCGTCCACGGTCAGGCGGAACAGGGTCGCGCCCATGTTCATCGCCAGCAGCGGGCTGGTCAGCGGCGAGGTACCGGGGTTGCTGTCGGTGGCGAGTGCCAGCGGCACGCCGGCCGCACGCAGCGCGGCGATCGGGGGCAGGGTGGTATCGCGGGTGAAATAGAAGGCGCCGGGCAGCAGCACGGCCACCGTGCCGGCAGCGGCCATCGCGGCAATGCCGGCATCGTCGAGGTGTTCGATATGGTCGGCCGACAGCGCACCGAAACCGGCGGCCAGTTCGGCGCCATGCTGGTTGCTCATCTGTTCGGCATGGATCTTCACCGCCAGCCCGTTCGCACGTGCCGACTCAAAAACCTGCCGCGCCTGCGCCGGCGAGAACGCGATGTTCTCGCAGAACACGTCCACGGCCTCGGCCAGGCCCTCAGCGGCGATGGCCGGGATCATCACGTTGCACACCTCGTCGGTGTACTCCTGCGCCTCGCGCCCCGGCGGCACCGCGTGCGCGCCGAGGAAGGTCGGCACCACATTCACCCGGCATTCCTCGCCGAGTGCGCGGGCCACCTGCAGCTGCTTGCGCTCGTCGTCCAGTGTCAGGCCGTAGCCGGATTTGATCTCGATCGTGGTGATGCCTTCGGCGCGCACCGCCAGCAGGCGCGGGCGGCTTTCCGCGGCCAACTGCTGCGGCGAAGCGGCGCGGGTGGCGCGCACGGTGGAGACGATGCCGCCGCCGGCGCGGGCGATGTCGGCATAGCTGACGCCCTGCAGGCGCTGCTCGAACTCATTGGCGCGGTTGCCGGCGTAGACCAGGTGGGTGTGGCAGTCGACCAGGCCCGGCGAGATCCAGCGGCCTTCGCCATCGATGCGGGTGGTCGGCTGCAGGTGCGCATCGCTGCCGGCCGGGCCGACATGAACGATGCGGCCCTCGGCGCAGGCCAGCACGCCATCGGTGATGACACCCAGGCCCTCGCCATCGAGGGTCATCAGGTGGACGTTGGACCAGAGGGTATCGACGTGCATGGCATCCACAACGCGGCTGTGCTTATATGTCTATACAATATAGGCGTCCATTTCGGGTTGTCCAGCCATGTCCGATTCGCGTTCCCCGCACTGTTTCCATGCCGCCCACGCCCTGCTGGCCGAGGGCTGGGCGCGCGACGTGCGCCTGCAGGTGCAGGGCGGCCGCATCACAGGCATTGAAACGGGGCAGGGCGCGCAGGACGGTGATACCCGCGTCGGCCTGCTGTTGCCCGGCCTGCCCAACCTGCACAGCCACGCCTTCCAGCGCGGCATGGCCGGCCTGACCGAGATCGGCGGCGGCGACGGTGACAGCTTCTGGAGCTGGCGCGAGCTGATGTACCGCTTCCTGGCCCACCTGCGCCCGGAGGCGGTGCAGGCCATCGCCGCCCAGGCCTACATGGAAATGCTGGAAAGCGGCTTCACCCGCGTCGGCGAATTCCATTACCTGCACCACCAGGCCAACGGCCAGGCGCATGCCGACCCGGCCGAGATGAGCGCGCGCATCGCCGCCGCCGCCGAGCAGACCGGCATCGGCCTGACCCTGCTGCCGGTGTTCTACGCGCACGCCGATTTCGGTGGCGCACCGCCCAATCCCGCACAGCGCCGGCTGATCCACGATGTAGATGGGTTCGCGCGGCTGCTGGACGGGGCGAAGACCGCCCTGTCCACGCTGCCCGACCCGGTGCTGGGCATTGCGCCGCACAGCCTGCGCGCGGTCACCGGCGAGGACCTCGATGCCCTGCTGCCGCTGACCACCGGCCCGGTGCACATCCACATTGCCGAGCAGGTGCGCGAGGTCGAGGCCTGCCTGGCCTGGAGCGGCCAGCGGCCGGTGCAGTGGCTGTACGAAAACGCTGCCGTCGATGAGCGCTGGTGCCTGGTGCATGCCACCCACATCACCGATGCCGAGCGTGCGCAGATGGTGGCCAGCAAGGCCGTGGCCGGCCTGTGCCCGATCACCGAGGCCAACCTGGGCGATGGCCTGTTCCCGATGCAGGCGTTCGCGCGCGAGGGCGGCCGCTTCGGTGTCGGCTCGGATTCCAACGTGCTGATCGATGCCGCCGAGGAGCTGCGCCTGCTCGAGTACGGCCAGCGCCTGGCGCTGCGCGGGCGCAATGTCCTGGCTCCGGATGCCACCCGCAGCAGCGGTCGCTTCCTGTTCGAAGGTGCGCTGCAGGGTGGCGCGCAGGCGCTGGGCGTGGCCGCCGGCCTGCAGGTCGGGGCCAGCGCCGATCTGCTTGAACTGGACCCCGCACACCCGGCGCTGCAGGCGCGGCAGGATGACGCATGGCTTGACAGCTGGGTCTTCGCTGCACGTAATGGCGCGCTGCGTTCGGTCTGGCGCCATGGCCGGCAGGTCGTGGCCGACGGCCGCCACCTGCAGCGCGAGGCCATCACCACCGCCTTCGCCGCTGCCCTGCGTGGCGTGCTGGGCTGACCGCCTCCCTCTTATCGAGAATCCCCACTCCCGTGAAGGCCAGCAAGTCCGCCACGCTCAACCAGCGTATCCGCAGCGATCTGGAAAGCCGCATCCTCAGTGGAGAGTGGGCGCCGGGTTTCCGCATTCCGTACGAGCACGAGCTGATGGAGCAGTACGGCTGCTCGCGGATGACGGTGAACAAGGTGCTGACCGCGCTGGCCGAGAGCGGCATGATCGAACGCCGCCGCCGTGCCGGTTCGTTCGTGGCGCGGCAGCCTCCGCACCTTGAACAGGTGGCGCTGGAAATTCCAGACATCGCCATGGAAGTCGGCTCGCGCGGGCATCAGTACGCCTATCGGCTGCTGCAGCGTGAACTGCGCCTGGCCGAGCCGGGCAATGCCGGCGAAGTTGAACTGGCCGGCAGCGAGCCGTTGCTGGCGATGCGCTGCCTGCACCTGGCCGATGGCCGACCGCTGGCGCTGGAGCACCGCTTGATCAGCCCGGTAGGCGTGCCCGAGGTGCTGGAGATCGACTTCAGCACCACCGCGCCGGGCAGCTGGCTGCTGCAGAATGTGTCCTGGACCCGCGCCCAGCACCGCATCAGCGCCTGGGGTGCGGACGCCGCCTCGGCCAAGCTGCTGGACGTGAAGACGGGCACCGCCTGCCTGGTGATCGAGCGCCTGACCTGGCGCGGCGACCAGCCGATCACTCGCGTGCGGCAGATGTTCCTGGGCGATGCCTGGGACTTGGTGGCACGCTTCGCGCCGGGCGCGCGGTAAGTCGCCCGCGTCCTGTAGAGCCGAGCCATGCTCGGCTGCTCCGTCGAGGCACGTGGACTGTCGCGTTCGCCTCTTCCGCAACGGCGCACGGGCGCTTAGCGTGCCTTTGACGCGGCGCCAGGCGGGTCCCATGCGATATCCAGTCTTGATCGAAGCCGGTGACGGACGCACAGCCTGGGGCGTGGTCGTGCCCGATCTGCCGGGTTGTTTTTCAGCGGCGGACACGCTTGAAGATGCGCTCAGTTCGGCGGAGGAGGCCGCGCTTGCGTGGATTGACGCCGCGCTTGATGCAGGGCGCTCCATCCCGACGCCGTCTGCGCCGCAGAAGCTCGTGGCCGATGCGGGTACTGGGACTCAGTGGATTCTCGCTTACATCAACATTGATCCCGCCCTGCTGGACGATACCGTCGAGCGGGTCAACATCGGCCTGCCGCGGCGGATCCTCGCAAGGTTGGATGCGCAGGCCAAGGCTGCCGGCGAATCGCGTTCGAGCTACATCGCCCACCTTGCCGCGTTGCGTTGACGCCACGGCATCATTTGCCCATCCACGCCACGCGTCGATGCCAGTAGATCCACGCCACGCGTGGATGTCGCCCCATCAATACGTGGCGCACTGCCGCCAGCGTACCGGCTCATCCACGCCCGGGCGGGCGTTGAGCTGCACGCGCACGTTGCGCAGGGCGGGGTAGCGCAGCACTTCCTGGCAGACCCGCGGCCATACCGCCTCCAGCTCGCCGGTGCGGTTGATGGCGAGGGTCTGCCGGGTCAGCCAGACGCCGCTGGCGATACCGGGCTGGTGGGCCAGCGCGCGTGCCAGTTCGGCCTGGTAACGGTCCAGAGTCGCGATATCGGGATTGAGCTCGTTGCGGCCGTTGTCGGCGGGCGCAGCAGGCGCTGCTTCGGCCGGAGCCGCCGGTGCAGGCACGTCCTTCGCGTCTGCCACCGGCGCTGCGGCCGGCTGCACGTCCGGCTGCACGTCCGGCGCGACCGGCGCCGGTGCGGCTGCTGCAGTCGGCGGCGTGCTGTCGACAGCGGCAGTGCTGGTTTCCACGTGAAGGCCCTGCAGGCCCAGCCCGACCAGCAGGCCCAGGGTCACCGCACCCAGCGCGGAAATGGCGATGCGACGCAGCGCCTCCAGGCGGGCCGTCGAGCGCACGCGCGTTTCAATCTCGGCCGGCAGGTAGGGCTGCAGCAGCGGCCACAGGCGCGGGCCATCCAGCACTTCGACCGACTGCTTTTCAGCGGCGGCCAGGCCATCACGCTCAACCCGGCCCTCGGTGATCAGCAGGCCACCCTTGGCGCCGCCCAGGCGCGCGACCGCGCCCAGCTCGTTCACCGCGGCCGTACCGATGCGGTAAGCCAGCCCGTGCTTGCAGGAGACCAGCCAGGTATTGGGGCCATCGCTGAGCAGGAAATCACTGCTCGGCTCGCGTACTTCCTCGGTCGGGTCGGCCACTTCGCGCAGGCCGCGCCGCTCGCGCAGCATCCGCTTGATCAGCGTCGAGAACTCGCGCCAATGCATGCCCGCCAGGGCCTGCAGCCCCAGTTGCATTTCCGTTCGCCGCCGCTTGACCCACCACAGATACACGATTGCCAGGGTGCAGGTAAGCAGGGCCGACAGCAGGGCCAGAATCCAAGGGAGCATGCAGGAAGGGAGCGGAAGGGGCGAAAACGGAAGACGACAGTGTAAAGGCCACGCAGTCATATTGCGTCAGGGCCTTCCCGACATGAAGCGTGATGCAGCCCGCAGATCTGCGTGGCGCAGGCACGAAAAAACCCGCCAATCCTGAAGCCGTGAGGGGAGGGAACAAACGGCAGCCGAAGCGATTGGCGGGTTCCTCGCGATTGTCAGCGAATTTTTATTGCATTGCAACAATCGAGGGTCAGAGCACACTGCCGGGCGATTGGTGGCTGCCCGGTGCCGGTGCATCACTGCCCGAAGCGGCGCGGTTCTCCAGCTTGGCCAGGCGCGCGTGCAGGGCATCGAGGCGGGCCTCAAGTGCGGCCACGTCGTTGGCGGTGGGGACATGCAGGCGCTTGAGCACGCCCTGCACCTGGTCGTCGAATGCCTTTTCGACCTTGTTCCAGGTGCCGGAGGCCTTTTCGCGGGCCTCGTCGAGGGAGGTTTCCACGTTGTCGCGCCAGCCCGGGCCCTCCTCACCGCTGCGCTCGCGGCGGCGGGATTCCCAGGCTTCGCCTTCCTTCACCAGGCCATCGAAGAAGCGGCTGCCTTCGGCCTGTGCGCGGCCCAGTGCACCCAGGCCGGCCAGCCAGACCTGCTGTGCCGAATTGCTGAACTTGCGCGAAAAGCGCTCGGCCTGTTCGCCGAACGAAGCGTCGTCTTCGCGGCGGTCGTCATTCTCGTACTGGTTCATTGCGCTTCCCGGGGGAGTTGGACCTGCCCCCGAGGGTAGCGCGCACGAACGTTGCAGGGCCGTGATGGCCGCTGCCTGGGTTCAGCCCAGCTTTTCCTTCAGCACGCGCTGGATCTCGGTTTCCACCATGCCCTTCATGGCCGACAGCAGGAAGCCCAGCTTGGCGGTCACGCGCACGGCGCCCGGCTGCAGCTCGATGGCGCCGTCCACGCCGCTGCCGCTGAAGTTCAGCACGTCGGCAGCCCAGCTGGACTTGAGGCCGAAGCGCTCGCCCAGCTTGGCGGCAACCTGTTCGATCGCCTCGCGGGCCTGTGCATCGGGCAGGGCGTGGGCGTGGCGGACATCGATGGTGGACATGCAGGCTCCTGGCGCTGGGCGGGGATATCAAAGAGGGCGGCCATTGTGCGCATCGGCGGGCGCCACGCCAAGCGCCCGTCGCCGGTTCTTCTGCGTTGGCGAGCAACCTGCTAGTCTGCGCCGCGTGCAGAACCTGCTTGTTCACTTCAGTCAACAACAACAGCCCGACCAGCCCCTGCGGCCCGGGGTGCAGCGCATCGTGCGCCAGGCAAACGGCAGCGTGCGGCTGGGTGATCCCGGCCATGGCGCGCTGCTGCTGGCCCAGTTCTGCATGGACGACCGCGGCCTCTGGCTGCAGGTCGGCAACGGCATCCGCAGCATCCACGTGAACGGCCGCCCAGTGCGGCGCATGGCCCTGCTGCGCGCAGGCGATGCGGTGTATGTGGATGGCGTCGAGATGGTGCTGCAGGGTGAGGTCGAGAGCCTGCTGCAGGCACCGGCGCCGTCGCCGGCCAGTGATGGCATCGCCGATGAGCAGCGCCTGCTGCGCGGTGTCGGCGGCCTGCACCATGGCCGCAGCTACACCCTGTCGCGCCCGCGCCTGGTCGGCCGTGGCGGCGATGTCGATATTGAGATCGACGACCCTGCCTTTGCCGAGCAGCACGCCCGGGTGGAAGTGCATGGCGATCGTGTGCTGCTGCGCGACCTGGGCAGTGCCGACGGCACCCGGGTCAACGGCGTGGCCGTGCGCCACTGCTGGCTGCAGCCGGGCGACCAGGTGGTCTTCGATGGGCAGCACCGTTTCGTGCTGGAAGTGCCGCACGATCCGCGCCGGCGCCCGCTGCCGGCCGAGGACGACGCCAGCCAGGATGCCGAGCAGGTGGCGGACGCGCCTGTGGCGCCGCGCCGGGTGCGGCGTTGGCCGTGGCTGCTGGTAAGCGCATTGCTGCTGGCGGGTGTGCTCAGCCTGCTGCTCTGGTTCGGCGCGCGCTGACGATCGCGCAGTGACGGTAGTGCCGGCCGGGTCGCAGATGGATACCAATGAAACCAAATTTCCCTTGCCGCACTAGGCCGCAAGGCTGGTGCACTGCGGCATACTAGGGGTCTTGCCCCACAGGTGTCACATGACGCGCGCGTTCAACTTCAGTGCCGGCCCTGCAACCTTGCCGGAATCGGTCCTGCGCCAGGCGCAGGCGGAAATGCTGGACTGGCACGGTGCCGGCGCCTCGATCGTGGAAATGAGCCATCGCGGCCCGGAATTCATGTCCGTGGCGGCCGAGGCCGAGGCCGACCTGCGCCGCCTGCTCGATATCCCCGACGACTACGCCGTGCTGTTCCTGCCCGGCGGCGCCACCACCCAGCAGGCGCTCATCCCGCTCAATTTCGCCCAGACCGGCCAGCGTGCCGACTACGTGGTCAGTGGCCACTGGGGAAAGACCGCGGTCAAGCAGGCCAGCCCCTACGTCGGCGCCAACATCGCCGCCAGCAGCGAAGCCAATGGCTACCGCGAACTGCCCGAGCGCAGCAGCTGGCAGCTTTCCAACGATGCCGCCTACGTGCACATCACCGCCAACGAGACCATCCACGGCGTCGAGTTCCGTGATGTGCCCGACACCGGTGACGTCCCGCTGGTGGCCGATTTCAGCTCGTCCATCGCCAGCGAACCGCTGGATGTGCGCCGCTACGGCGTCATCTATGCCGGCGCGCAGAAGAACCTGGGCCCGGTCGGCATCGCGGTGATGATCATCCGCCGCGACCTGCTCGAGCGCAGCGGCCAGGCCCGTGCGGACATCTTCGATTACCGCTCGCACGTCGCCCGCGATTCGATGCTCAACACCCCGCCGACCTGGAACTGGTACCTGGCCGGCCTGGTGTTCAAGTGGATGCTGGCCGAAGGCGGCGTCGTCGAGTTCGCCAAGCGAAATGCCGCCAAGGCCGCGCTGGTGTACGGCGCCATCGATGCCTCCGGCGGCTTCTATCGCAACGAAGTCGCGCACTCGGCGCGCTCGCGGATGAACATCCCGTTCTTCCTGCCCAACGCCGATCTCGATGCCCGCTTCGTGGCCGAAGCCAAGGCCGCCGGCCTGCTGGCCCTGAAGGGCCACAAGGTGGTCGGTGGCATCCGCGCCTCGCTGTACAACGCCATGCCGCTGGCCGGGGCCGAGGCGCTGGTCGCCTTCATGGCCGATTTCCAGCAGCGCAACGGCTGAGCAATGAACGGCGCGCACCGTCGGGTGCGTGCCCCGCAACAAGGAATTCCGATGGCAAGCAAACCCAGCAAGAAGTCGCCGAAGAAGGGCGCGTCCGCCAAGGCCGAACCGGCCAAGGCTGCCGCCGCGCCCAAGGGCAAGGCCGCGTCCAAGACCACCCCGGTGCCGACCCAGGCGCCGCTGGCACTGGCCGATGTGCGCTCGAAGATCGACCAGATCGACCGTGACATCCAGAGCCTGATCGCCGAGCGTGCGCAGTTCGCCCACCAGGTCGGCAAGGCCAAGGGCAAGCTCGCCGCCGCCGTCGATTACTACCGCCCCGAGCGCGAAGCGCAGGTGCTGCGCATGGTGGTGGACCGCAACGAAGGCCCGCTCAGCGATGAAGTGCTGGTGCACGTCTACCGCGAAATCATGTCGGCCTGCCTGGCCCAGCAGGAACCGCTGAAGATCGGTTACCTCGGCCCGGAAGGCACCTTCAGCCAGCAGGCCGTGCTCAAGCACTTCGGCCGCTCGGCGATGGGCCTGCCGATGGCCAGCATCGAAGAAGTGTTCCAGGAAGTGGAAGCGGGCAGCGCCGATTTCGGCGTGGTTCCGGTGGAAAACTCGGGGCAGGGCACCATCCAGATCACCCTGGACATGTTCCTCACCTCCAACCTGAAGATCTGCGGTGAAGTGGAACTGCGCGTGCAGCAGTACCTGATGTCGCGCAGTGGTCGCCTGGAAGACATCGAGCGCGTCTACGGCCACCCGCAGTCGTTCATGCAGACCTCGGCGTGGATGCGCGCCAACCTGCCCAAGGCCGAGAAGATCCCGGTCGCCAGCAACGCCGAAGGCGCGCGCCGTGCGCGTAACGCCGACGACGCTGCTGCCATCGGTGGCGAAAGCGCCGGCCACGTGTACGGCCTGAAGAAGGTCGTCACCAAGCCCATCCAGAACGATGCCGACAACACCACCCGCTTCCTGGTGGTGGGCCGCAACATCTTCCCGACCTCCGGCCACGACCGCACCTCGGTGCTGGTGTTCATCCATGACAAGCCCGGCGCGCTGTTCGATGTGCTCAGCCCGTTCGCCCGCCATGGCATCAGCATGAACCGCATCGAGTCGCGCCCGTCGCACCACGGCAAGTGGGAATACGGCTTCTTCATCGACCTGGCCGGCCATATCGACGACGCGCCGATGCAGGCCGCGCTGGCCGAACTGGAAGCGCACTCGGCGCAGATCAAGGTGCTGGGTTCCTACCCGGTGGCCGTGCCCTGATTGCCGTTGCGGCCGCGTGCCGCGCCCTTTGATGCACCGCCGGCGCGCCGGCGTTTACGGAATGATCGAACGATGAGCAACGCGCAACACTGGATTGCCCGCAAGGGCCAGCCGCTGCAGGGCAGCCTGACCATTCCCGGCGACAAGTCGGTCTCGCACCGCTCGGTGATGTTTGCCGCGCTGGCCGATGGCACCTCGCATATCGAGGGCTTCCTGGAAGGCGAAGACACCCGCGCCACCGCGCGCATCTTCAGCCAGCTCGGCGTGCGCATTGAAACCCCCAGTGCCTCGCAGCGCGTGGTGCACGGCGTCGGCATCGATGGCCTGCAGTCGCCCAGCGCGCCGCTGGACTGCGGCAACGCCGGCACCGGCATGCGCCTGCTGGCCGGCCTGCTCGCAGGCCAGGCGTTCGACTGCACCCTGGTGGGCGATGAATCGCTGTCCGGCCGCCCGATGCGCCGTGTCACCGGCCCGCTGTCGCAGATGGGCGCGAAGATCGACACCGAAAGCGATGGCACCCCGCCGCTGCACGTGCATGGCGGCCAGTCGCTGCAGGGCATTGATTTCGCCTCGCCGGTGGCCAGTGCGCAGGTGAAGTCCGCCGTGCTGCTGGCCGGCCTGTATGCACAGGGCGAAACCAGCGTGGTCGAACCGCACCCGACCCGCGATTACACCGAGCGCATGCTCTCGGCGTTCGGCGTGGACATCGAGTTCTCGCCGGGCAAGGCCCGCCTGCGTGGCGGCCAGCGCCTGCGCGCCACCGACATCGTGGTGCCGGCCGATTTCTCCTCGGCGGCGTTCTTCCTGGTCGCCGCCAGCATCATTCCGGGCTCCGAGCTGCGGCTCAAGCAGGTTGGCCTCAACCCGCGCCGCACCGGACTGCTGCACGCGCTGCGCCTGATGGGCGCGGACATCACCGAAGAAAACCCGGCCGAGCAGGGCGGTGAACCGGTGGCCGACCTGGTCGTGCGCCACGCCCCGCTGAAGGGCGCGCGCATTCCGGAAGAGCTGGTGCCGGACATGATCGACGAGTTCCCGGCCCTGTTCGTGGCGGCTGCCGCAGCCGAAGGCCAGACCGTGGTGACCGGCGCTGCCGAGCTGCGGGTGAAGGAATCGGATCGCCTTGCAGCGATGGCCACCGGCCTGCGCGCGCTGGGCATGCAGGTGGATGAAACCGACGACGGCGCCACGCTGCACGGCGGCATTACCCTGGGCAGCGGCACCATCGAAAGCCACGGTGACCATCGCATCGCGATGGCGTTTGCCATCGCCGGCCAGATCAGCGGCGGCGAAGTGCGCATCAACGACATCGCCAACGTCGCCACGTCCTTCCCGGATTTCGACGGCCTGGCCCGCAGCGCCGGTTTCAACCTGGCCTGAGGTCGGCACGGCGCCGCTGCGCTCGCCGGGCATGGCCCGGCGCTACCATTCGGCGCCCGGTAGCGCCGGGCCATGC
>NZ_JACVTV010000046.1:0-29661 GCF_016624625.1 Stenotrophomonas sp. S41
TGGGGTCAGAGCCCTTTCCTGCGGAAAGGGGTCTGACCCCAGGTCCTGCGAGGGGGTCGGATCCCTTTCCGCAGGAAAGGGCTCTGACCCCTCGTTCCCCCCTGGCTCGCAAATCGCCACCATTTGTAGTGAAATGGCCATCTGAAGCGGGGGTGCCTGGATTGCCAGGCTGAGAGAGTCCCTTGGAACCTGATCCGGTTTGCACCGGCGTAGGGAGCTTTGAGCAGCAGTCGCACCCCCGTTCCGGGCAGGTGCGTCCGTGCGCCGTCGCTTCGTCTCCCTTGCTGTCAGAAGACGAACCGAATGAACCGCTGCCTGCGCCCCACCCTGCTCGCCCTTGCCCTCTGCGCCGCCCTGCCGCTGCATGCCAGCGCTGCCGAGGCATCCCCCGACGTGGACGCCTCCGGCGCCGAACGTTCGCCGACCGAGCTGGCCGCCGTGCGCGTGCAGGCCGGAAAACCCGCAGCCGATACCTCGCGCGCCAATGCCTTCGGCGGCGGCAGCTGGAAGGACACGCCGGCCTCGGTGAACGTGCTCGACCGCGATTACCTCGACCGTCGCCAGGTGCGTTCGCTTTCCGAGCTGGCCAGCAACGATGCCTCGCTGGGCGATGCCTACGCACCGGTCGGCTACTACCAGAACATCGCCATCCGCGGCTTCGCCCTGGACGCGGCCACCGGCTACCGCTTCAACGGCCTGGCCATCGCCGGCGAACAGCGCCTGGCCCTGGAGAACGTGCAGGAAGTGCAGATCCTCAAGGGTGAAGCCGGCCTCGCTGCCGGCGTGATGGCCCCGGGCGGCATCATCAATTACGTGGGCAAGCGCCCGGCCGAAGTGCGCACCGTCACCCTGGGCACCGATTCGGAAGGCTCGCGCTATGTCGCGGCGGATGTCGGCCACTGGATCACGCCGCGATTCGGCGTGCGCCTCAATGCCGCCTGGGACGCCAGCAATTCCTACGTCGAGCACGCCGACGGCAACCGCAATTTCTACTCGCTGGCCGCTGACTGGTTCATCGGCGAACGCGGCAAGCTGGAAGTGGATGCCAACTACCAGACCAGCACGCAGCGCTCGGTGTCCGGCTACCAGCTGCTGGGCGCCAGCGAACTGCCGCGCGGCGTCGACCGCAAGCACCTGCTCGGCTACCAGCCCTGGCAGCGCCCGGTGGATATCGCCAGCACCAACATCACCGCCCTGCACACCTACGATTTCAACGAGCGCTGGCAGTCGCGCGTGTCGGTGGGCTACAGCCGTTCGGTCATCGATGACAACGTGGCCTTCGCCTACGGCTGCTACTACACCGCGCAGTGCGCCGATGGCAGCACGCCGGGCAACTACTTCGCGCCCAATGGCGACTACGACATCTACGATTACCGCAGCCCGGACGACACCCGCCGCAACCAGCAGGCGCGCGCCGAACTGCGCGGCCGTTTCGACACCGGCAGCGTCGGCCACGAGCTGACCGTCGGCGCCGACTATTTCCGCCGCACCGTCGATCGCCGCCCCAGCGTCAACGAATACGTGGGCAGCGCCAACATCCACGATGCACAGGTACCGGCGTACGAGCCCTCGCCGCTGCAGCCGGGCCCATCCGCGCGCCGCCTGGACAGCCGCCAGACCGCCGTGTTCGCGCTGGACCGCATCAGCTTCGGTGATGACTGGCAGTGGCTGGCCGGTGGCCGTTTCGTGCGCCTGGACGAGCGTGCCTATGACAAGCGTGGCGCCCTGCAGCGGCAGAGCCGCCTGTCGCGCTTCCTGCCGCAGACCGCGCTGGTGTGGAAGGCCAATGACCAGCTCAACATCTACGGCAGCTACGTGCGCGGCATCTCGCTGGGCCAGGAGGCGCCGTTCTGGACCACCAACGCCGATGAGTTCCTGCCGTCGGTGCAGTCGCGCCAGCTGGAAGTGGGCGTGAAGTACGTGCCGGTGGAAGCACTGACCCTCGGCGCGGCGCTGTTCCGCATTTCCCAGCCGTACCAGTTCGCCCAGCCGGACGATAGCGAGGCAGGCTACACCTTCGTGCAGCAGGGCACGCAGACCCACAGCGGCCTGGAACTGACCGCCAACGGCCAGCTGACCGATGCGCTGCAGATCGTCGCCAGCGCCAGCGTGCTGCAGGCGCGCGCACACGATGCAGGTACGCCGGCGTATGAGGGCCACCAGCTGGTGAACGTGCCCAAGGTGCGGGCCAGCGTGCACCTGGCCTATGCGCTGCCCTTCGTGCAGGGCCTGGATGTGACCGGTGGCTGGCGCTATGCCTCTTCCAATGTGGCCCGCGCCGATGGCAGCGTGCGTGCCCCGGAGTACTCGGTGTTCGATGCCGGCCTGCGCTTCCAGCATCGCCTGCACGAGCGTGCGGTGACCTGGAACCTGTCGGTGGACAACGTGTTCAACCGCTTCTACTGGCGCGATACCGGCAGCAGCGGCGGTGATTACTACCTGTTCCCCGGTGCACCGCGACAGGCG
Organism: Stenotrophomonas sp. S41; assembly: GCF_016624625.1. Taxonomy (NCBI): domain Bacteria; kingdom Pseudomonadati; phylum Pseudomonadota; class Gammaproteobacteria; order Lysobacterales; family Lysobacteraceae; genus Stenotrophomonas; species Stenotrophomonas sp. S41. Next base: position 2,467 of record NZ_JACVTV010000046.1, read on the forward strand.
CGCCTGTCGGTGACGTTCGCGCTGTGAGCGGCGTCCTGCTCGAGTGGACCGGCGCGCTGTGCAGCGTGCTCGGCGTCTGGCTGATGGCCCGGCGTCGGCTGGCGGCGTGGCCGGTGGGCCTGCTGTCGGTGGCGCTGTACGGCGCGGTGTTCGCCGAGGCCAAGCTGTATTCGGACACGCTGCTGCAGGTCGCCTTCGGTGGCTTCCTGGTCTACGGCTGGATCAACTGGCGCCAGCATGCCGCCGACGAAGGCAGCATCCGCATCGTGCCGCTGGCGCGCGGCAAGGCGCTGCGCGACGTGGCCATCGGCCTGTGCGGTGGCATCGCCCTGGGCACGGCCATGCACAGCTTCACCGATGCGGCGCTGCCGTGGCTGGATGCGATGCTGACCGCGCTGAGCCTGGTCGGGCAGTGGTGGCAGGCGCGCCGCCACGTGGCGTGCTGGTGGGTGTGGATCGCGGTGGACGTGGTCTACGTGGGCACGTACCTGTTCAAGTCACTGCATGTGACCGCGGCGCTGTACGTGTTCTTCCTCGGCCTGGCGGTGTTCGGCCTGCGTGCGTGGAGTGCTGCGGCGCGCGAGCAGCGGTAGAGTCGAGCTTGCTCGACTGCGTTGCGCGCGGTCATCCGCGCATGGCGTGGCTCTACTGGCCACGCTATCCACGCATGGCGTGGATCTACTGGATACGCTCATCCACGCATGGCGTGGATCTACCCCAGGTCGGCCAGCACCCTGCGCGAGGGCGCGAAGAAGGTGACGCCAGTGGTGGCAGTCGAGAAATCCAGGATCCGGTCGTGCAGCGGCGCGGGGTTGCCGATGAACATGCGCTCGAGCATCTGCTCGATCACCCACAGGCGGCGCGTGTAGCCGATGAAGTAGGTGCCGTACTCGCCGCGGCCCGGGTTGGCGAAGGGCATGTTGTCACGCAGGATCTCGTGCTCGCCATCGGCATCCTCGATGGTGCACAGCGTCTTGTGCGACTTCTGCGCGTCAGCCGGGGCATCGTCCAGCTCGATGTTGTCGTGCTTGGTGCGGCCGATGATCGCTTCCTGGGCTTCGGTCTTCTGCGCGCGCCAGGCATCCAGGTTGTGCAGGTACTTCTGCACCACCACGTAGCTGCCGCCGGCATGGTCGGGGTCTTCATCGCCGACGATCGTGGCTTCCGGCAGCGACAGCCCTTCCGGGTTGGCCGTGCCATCGACGAAGTCCAGCAGGTCACGGCCATCGAAGTAGCGGAAGCCGGCCACCTCGTCCACCGTCTCCACGGCATCGCCGAAGGCCATCAGCAGGTTGCGCTCGAAGGCGACGATCAGGTCCATGGTGCGCGCGCGCACGTGGTACAGCAGGTCACCCGGGGTGGACACGGCGGTGTGGGTCGCGCCCTTGATCTCGCGGAACGGCTTCAGCTCGCGCGGCGGCGTGCTGCCCACCACCGCTTCCCACACGCGGTGGCCGATGGCCACGTTGCAGGTGAAGGTGCGCTCGATATCGCGGATGGCAGTGTTCTTGATCAGGTCATCGCTGCTGCCCAGCACCTCGCGCACTTTGGCGATGGAATCTGCATCGTCCTTCACCTTCAGCACCAGGAACGCGGCCGAGTGGGTCAACGGCGCGGTGATCTGCTGCGGCTCGTTGTCGAGCGTGTGGTTGAGGGCGGTGATCGGTGCGGGCTGGGAATTCACGGTACATCCTGCTGGCGTGGGGCGGGCGCGTCGCGCGGGGCGAAGTGCGGGCGATTCTAGCGGAAGCCCCCTGCAGATGGTGGAGCTGCAGTAGAGCCACGCCATGCGTGGCTGGGGAGAGCATCCACGCATGGCATGGCTCTACTGGAGCGTGGGAGCGGTGCAGATCGATGTCAGGTTTTTCCCGCCGGCGGCGTCTTCAATCATCACTACACGCCGCTTGGAGCCCGCATGCACGCCCCGGACATCGCTGCCACCACCACTCAACCAAGCCGCCGCTGGCCCACCGGTCACCTCCTGCACTGGCTTGCGCGCAGCGCGGGCATGCTGCGGCGCGCACCGCTGCGGCTGTTCCTGCTGGCGCTGCTGCCGATGCTGGTGGAACTCGTGCTGCAGCTGGGCGTGCCGGTCGCCGGCGTCGTGGTGTCCAAGCTGGTGGTGCCAGTGGTATCGATGTGGGCCCTGCTGATGCTGGATCAGTTCGTCCGCGGTGGGCGCTTCGCGCCGCTGCAGGCTGGCCGCCGGCTGCGTGCACGTCCCGCGACGGTCGCGGTACTGGCGCTGCTCTCGGCAGTGGTCTTCGCCGGCCAGGTGGCTATGGCCGGCGTGCTGGCCGGGCCTGCGGCCGCGGGTGCCTTCGCTCTGGGTGACAGCGCGGTGCTGGCCACCACGGTCACTCGCCTGCAGATCGCCCTGGTGCTGGCCAGCGGCCTGCCGCTGGGCATGCTGCTGCTGACCACACTGCCGCGTGCGCTGCTGGATGGCATCCCTGCACGGGCTGCCCTGCGCGACAACCTGCGGCTGCTGCGCGAAGGCTGGCGTCCGCTCGGTGCCTACCTGCTGCTCAATGCGGTGCTGCTGCTGGCGCTTCCGTACCAGCCGTGGCTGCTGCTGCCCCTGCTGCTTCTCGGCTACGTATCCTATTGGATCTACCGCGACGCCTTCGCGGACGGCATCGGCTGAGGAGCGCGGGTGGGCAGGACGCAGTCCATCGACATCGCAGAGGTGCTGCAGGCGCATTGGCCCCTGCTCGCACGCATGGCCGGCGGCTACGCGCGCGAGCCGGCGCGTCGCGACGATCTGCTGCAGGAGATCAGCATCGCCTTGTGGCAGGCGCTGCCACGCTGGCGTGGCGAGGAAGGCACGCTGCGCGCCTTCATCGCGCGGGTGGCGCACAACCGTGCGATGGATGCACTGGCCAGTGAGCAGCGCCATCGCGGCAGCGCGCTGGACGACCACCTTCCCGATCCCGATGCAGACCCTCAGCAGCAGGCCGCGCGTGCCCAGCAGCAGGACACCCTGCTGCGGGCGGTACAGCAGCTGCCACTGGGCCTGCGCCAGGTAGTGCTTCTTGCCCTGGAGGGCTTTTCGCAGCGCGAGATCGGCCAGGCACTGGCCCTTGAAGAGAACACCGTTGCCCAGCGCCTGAGCCGCGCACGCCGGCAACTACGTGAGCGGATGGGAGGCACCCGATGAAACCGGCAACCGACAACCCGGAGTGGAGCGACCTGCAGGCCCTGTGGCAGCAGCAGCCCGCCCCACCTGCGGTGGATGTGGCCGCACTGCAGCGCGAGGCGGAGCGTCGCAGCCGCTGGATCCGCCTGCGATCGGCCATTGAACTGCTGATCACCGTGGTGGCCGTGGCCAACTGCGTCCGCGCCCTGCTCGATCCGCGCAAGCTGATCGAGCATGGTCTGCTGTGGGGCCTGATCGCGTTCGTGCTGGCCGTGGCTGGCTGGATCTTCGTGCAGCGGCGGCGACAGTGGCGCAGCCGCGGCCTGGCTCCGGCCGCACTGCTGGCGTTCGAGCGCCAGCGCGCGCGCATCTCGATGCAGATCTGGCGGGTCAACATCTGGCTTTCCCTGGCAGTCTGGGCGGGGTTGGTGTGGATGGCGCTCACCGCGATGCAGGCGGGACCCGACACCCCCGGTGCACTGCCGCCTCAGACCTGGGCGCTGAACCTGCGTTTGAACGGCGCAGTCGTGGTGGTGGTGGCACTGGCTGGCGCATGGGCTGGCCGCCGCCGGCAGCACCGGCTGGACCGTCTGGCCGAGCTGGAGGCACAACTGCAGTAGATCCACGCCATGCGTGGATGGGGAAGCAGCCCCGCGCGGCGTGGCGCTACCGCACGCTTCAGTCCATGTCGCTCCAGACTGCCAGCTCGTAGCCATCCAGATCGCGGAAGTGGAATCTGCGGCCACCGGGGAAAGCGAACACCGGCTGTACCACGTCACCTCCGGCTGCCAGAACGCGCTGTTCGGCCGCGGCCAGATCGGCGCAGTAGAGGATGACCAGCGCTCCGCCCTGCGCACGCACCGGCGCGTCGGCCACGAAGCCGCCCTTCAGGCGACCATCGTCGAACTCGGTGTAGGCCGGGCCGTAATCGGTGTAGCGCCAACCGAACACCTGCGCGTAGAAGTGTTTGCTGCGCGCGATGTCGGCGACGTTGAACTCGATGTTGTCGATGCGGCGCTCGGCGTCGCGGTCAGGGGTGTGGCTCATGGTGGCGCTCCTGCTGGGAGCGCGCAGCATCGACCAGCAGCGGCGCAGGGTCTTGAACGAAACGGACAGTCAGCGTGTCCACTGCAGCCACAGGGCAGTGGCCGTCATCCCGGCCAGTTCACGCGCGTCCCGCGAGAGGTGGGCCTGGTCGGCATAGCCGGCATCTGCAGCACGCGCGGCCATGGCCAACGTCGCATCGCTGCGGCAGCCGCGCAGGAAGCGTTGCAGGCGCAGGATGCGCTGCAGGGTCTTCGCCCCGTAGCCGAACTGCTGCTGGCTGAGGCGGCGCAGCGATCGCGGGTGCAGGTCCAGGTGCTCGGCGAGAGCGTCGATGCTGCTGCCCTCGGCCAGACCATGGAACAGGGCCTTCGCCCGTCGTGCCGCGAGGTCATCGGTCGGCTGCCCCATGTGGGGGTGCAGCAGGGTCGCCAACCGCTGCATGCGCCGGTGTGGCGGTGCATCGCCCACTGCATCGGCCACATCCTTGGCCCAACGGCCCTTCAGCTCGGCCAACGGAATCGCCTGGCCCAGCATGTCTGCTAACGAAATACCGAGCGCGGCCTGGGCCTGCCCCGGCTGGAAGCGCGCGCCCAGTACCTGTGCCCCCGGCGCCAGCTGCGGGTGCGCGGCAACGCGGTCGGGACCGACAGCGAACAGCACGCCGTTCCGCCACAGGATGTCCACGCAGCCATCGGGCAGCACGGTGATGCTGCCGCTGGCATCGGCATCCAACTGGCTCTGCCACAGCTGGCCGAAGGCGCCGCGCAGCGCGGCCGGCGCAGGGTGCTCCTGGTAAGCCGCACCAGTGCCGGCAAGGGAGGTTGCGCTGGGATCGAAGGCCATGGCGCATTGTGGCGCAGGCAGGCGCGTAGCGGCCAACGCTGGCACACTGCGCTTACCTGGCCGGATGCCTGTGCTGACAGGGTCTGCGCCCCTTCATGGAGGAAGACACGATGGCATCGATCCGCATGACCCGCCTGGCGCCGGCACTGCTTGCGCTGCTGCTGGGCACGGCCAACGGCGCCTGCGCCGCCGACACCGGCAGCTTTTTCGACGCAGTGCAGCGCTACGGCAACGACGACTTCAAGGGCTGCGCCGATACACTCGGCGCGATGTATCGCAACGGGGCAAGCTTTCCCGACGGCGGCGAGCTGCTGCTGGTCGAGTGCACTGCCGCCGCCGGCGACCATCCCGCGGCGATGGCCTTCGCCGTCGCCCTGCTCGGCCAGGACCGCCTTCCCCTCGATGATCTGCTGCACAAGGATCGCCCCGGCCTGAATGCCCTGCGTGCCGAACCGGAATGGACGCAGATGCTGGCGCGCGCGGAAGCGACCCAGAAACAGCGTGCCGCGCTGATGGATGAACCCTTGCGCAGGGAACTGCTGGATCGCGAAGCTCGCGACCAGGCCGCGCAGCACGCCGCGATCGCGGCCGGGGGCGCCGATGCATTCAAAGACACCGCACCCGTGGCCAAGGCCAATGCGCAATGGTTGAAGACCGTGATTGCTGCGAAGGGCTGGCCGACGCGATCGAAGGTCGGTCGTGATGGCGCCAAGGCCGCATGGCTGCTGGTGCAGCACGCCGACCAGGATCCTGCCTTCCAGGCCGAGGTGTTGCCGTTGATCGAACTCGCCGCCAGAACGGGTGAAGCCGACCGTGCCGACGTAGCCCTGCTGACCGACCGCGTGCTGGTGGCCCAGGGCAAGCCGCAGCGCTACGGAAGCCAGTTCGTGCGGGGCGAGGATGGTGTGATGCGCCTGCGCCCCACCGAAGACATGCCCGGCCTGGACGCGCGGCGCAGCGCGATGGGCCTGCCGTCACTGGCCGAGTACAAGGCCATCCTCGCCGAGAGTTATGGCACGGCGGTGGACTGATCCCTCGGCTCGGCTGCGGGCAACCTGATCAACCGCTCGAACACCGCGCCCAGCAGCTCGGCCAGTTCGTCCTCGTCGGCGTCGGCAAGGGCCGGCAGCGCGATCATCTGCCGCATCACCTGGAAGCCGGAAATCATCGCCAGGATGAGCGCGGCGCGCTCGGCCGGCAGCGTGCCCCGCAGTGAGGCGGCCACCCTCTTGAGGTGATGCGCGGCGATCTTGTCGCGGCCGATCTCCGCCGCCAACGGGCTCGATGCCGAGTGGAAGGTGATCAGGAAGCCGTCCATCGGCGTGGCATCGGCGCGGGTCATCTTCACCAGCGCACGCGCCAGCGCCTTGCCCGGTTCCGGCTGGTCCATGATGCCGCCGGCAATCAGGCTGCCCTGGGTCATGGTGTTCTCCACCACCTCGGCAAACAGCTGCTCCTTCGAGCCGAAGTAGCGGTTGACCATCATCGCCGTCACCCCGGCCCCTGCGGCGATCTCACGTACCCCGGCCCCGTCATAGCCGGACTGGGCGAACGCCCGGCGGGCAGAGACCAGGATCGCCTCGCGGGTGGCTTCGGCGTCACGGGGGCGGGGTTTGCCGGAGGACGGCGTGGCAGGCGTGTTCATGCGTTAAGTATACAGTTGTAGACAATGGCAGGCAACGCCTGTATACAGCTGTAGACATAGCCGCCTGCACCGCCGGATCCCCGTCGGTGTGGCTTGCCCATCCCCCACGTATCTGGAGAGTTCCCATGAAAACGACCGTCCTGGTGACCGGTGGCACCGGCTTCATCGCCCAGCACTGCATCCTGGCCCTGCTGGCAGCGGGCTACGACGTCCGCACCACCGTGCGCTCGCTGTCGCGCGAGGCGGAGGTGCGCCAGCAACTGAAGGTCGGCGGCGCCGAACCGGGCGATCGCCTCAGCTTCGTGGTGGCCGACCTCGGCCGCGACGAGGGCTGGGCCGAAGCCGTTGCCGGCTGCAGCCATGTGATGCATGGCGCCTCGCCCACGCCCACCGGCGAACAGACCAGCGAGGAGCAATGGGTGCGTCCGGCGGTGGACGGCAACCTGCGCGTGCTGCGTGCCGCGCGCGATGCCGGCGTGCAGCGGGTCGTGCTTACCTCCGCGTTCGGCGCGATCTGTGCCGGCCACGGCGACATCGGCCGGCCGTTCAACGAAACCGACTGGAGCGACCTGTCCGGCGATGTGTGGCTGTACCAGAAGTCCAAGACGCTGTCCGAGCGCGCGGCGTGGGAGTTCATCGCACGCGAGGGCAACGGCCTGCAGCTGTCGGTGGTCAATCCCACGGCCGTGCTCGGCCCGGTGCTGGGCGGCGACTACTCACACTCCATCCGCCTGGTGCGCAACCTGCTGCAGGGGCAGAAGGGTTCGCCGAAGATCAACTGCGGTTTCGTCGATGTCCGCGACGTCGCCGACCTGCACCTGCGCGCGATGACCCATCCTGCGGCCAACGGCGAGCGCTTCATCGCCATCGCCGGCGACAGCCTGTGGCTGGGTGAAGTGGCGCAGGTCCTGAAGCAGCGCATGGGCGCGGCGGCCGACAAGGTCAGCACCCGGGTCATCCCCAACTGGGTGGTGCGCCTGGGTGCACTGAAGGATCCGGCGCTGCGCGGTTCGGTGCCGTTGCTGGGCCGCACGATGAATGCCACCAGCGAAAAGGCGCAGCGCCTGCTGGGCTGGGCACCGCGTTCGCGTGAGGACGCCATCGTGGCGACGGCCGAAAGCCTGTTGCGGCTGGGGCTGGTGGAGGCTTGACCGCAGCGCCACGCGCGGTGCGAAGAGCATCCACGCATGGCGTGGCTCTGCTGGAGCGCGGTCTGCGCCAAAAAAGAAGCCCGGCGCGAGGCCGGGCTTCGGGTGGCGTGCGGGAGAGAGAGAGAGCACACGCCGGTAACGCTTTTCTACTGCAGTACTGCTTATTACCAGGTGAAGCGCGGGCCCACGAACCACTCGCGGTCGCCGGCCTTGGCCAGCTTCACTTCGCCGCTCAGGCCCCAGTTCGGGGTGAACTTGGCGGTGGCGCCGACGCGGCCGTAGAACTCGCCTTCCGGGTTGACGCCGTGCTTCTTGCTGTAGTCCTCGTAGCCGGCCAGCGCGTAGCCTTCCAGGTACGGGTTGAACGCGGTGCGCAGGCCCACTTCGGTGGAGTAGCCGTTGAAGTCCAGGCCATGCTCCAGGTCGAACTTCTGGTACGCAACACGAGCCACCAGGTCGGTGTTCGGTGCGATGCCGTAGTTGTAGCCGGCGCCGATGCGCCACTGGTCAACGTCGTTCTTGAAGGTGTCGGTTTCCTGCTTGCTGTAATCAGCGAAGACCGAGAAGTTCGGGTGCACGGCAACCGAGCCCTTGACGCCCCAGCCATCAGCGTCGCCGCCCTTGGCATCGGTGTTCACGTAACCGCCTTCAACGTAGTTGTACGACAGGCCATCGGCAGCCGATGCAGCGAACGGCAGGGCAGCCAGCAGACCCAGGGCGAGCAGCGAATTCTTGTTCATCGGGACACACCTTTAATTATTTTTGGTTTCGCCGGCCGCCTCCCCGGGAGAGAGGGAGAGAAGAGGCGGTCGACAGGTGTGAATTATCCGTTTGCTGATGAAATCGACCCTGAATATTGAACTGACCAGTACATGAATGAAGTTGCTGTTCAGGGAACTCTCTCGAAGCAGTGGCCACGCCATTTCCCCACGCTCCAAGGGAACACCGGTCTTCCTGCTAGCATCCAGCGCTGGCCCGTCTTCCGCCCGATTCGATCCATGAAAGACGTTGATATCGGCTCTCCTTCCGCGCGGGAACAGGCACTTCGCAACATCCTCCCGGAGGATGCGAAGCAGCATCAGCCACTCCTGCAGGAGATCTTCCGCCGGGAGATGGAGTACAGGCAGAGCGAAGGCGACCAGCCGTACTTCGAGAACCTCTACTGGTGCGCGTATCTGCTGTTCCATGTGGCAGACCTGCGTGACGTCGAGCCGATGTGGGCCGCCAAGCATCTGAACATGGATACCGGCTGCGGCTTCGATGTCGAGAACATGGTGGGCGCCGGTGTCGGGCAGACCATCGAGTACCTGCAGCTGCAAGACGCCGACGAAGCCGCTGACTACATCGAAGAGTGCCTGGCCGAGGATTCACAGGCGGACATCGAGCAGTGGTCGCGCGATCGCCGCCGTTACTTCGACGAAGGCTGACCGGCGGGGCCTAACCCCAAGGATAGGCCCTCTCGCGAGGCAGCGCAGACTGCGCTTCCTCCATCTTTCCGGCCTTCACCAGCGCATGGATGGCGTGTGCCTGCGCCGTCACATCGGTGATGCCTTGAATCCATTCATCGACATAGGCACGCACCGCCTCCCTGCCCAGACCTATCTGGATCGCGCGGTGGGGCAACGGCCGCAGCAGCAGATCGCGCTCGGGATCCCACTGGATGCGCACCGGGGAACGAGCCTTGAGCTGCTCCCACGCCGCCGCATCCATCCCGGGTTCGGCACGGCTGTCGCAGCCATGGGTCAGCGCCCACTCAAAGCCTTCGCGACGGATGTCGACTGCCAGGATCCGCTTCTGGCCTTCCTCCTTTTCGCCCCATCCGGCGCGATACATCATCCAGAGGAAGGACGGCTTGATCCACGTCATCCGCTCCATCTTGAACGGCGGCGCGACAAAGGTCTGCCGCTCCAGCGCACTGTCGGCGATGGCATCGGAGTAGGCCTGGTACACACGGATCACGCGGTCGTCGTACTGCGCGCGGATCTGTCGCGCCGGCATCCCATCCATTGATTCACCTTCCCTGGCAGCGCGTGGCCAGACGCCACGCCGCTGCATCATGCACGATCAGCGCGCGTCGAAGCGCGCGGCGCTGGCCGGCGTTACCCGTGCCGCCAGCACCAGCGCTGCGGCCGTCACGCAGGCCATCGCCACCCACGCGACACTGAGGTTGCCCACGGTGTCGCGGATCGAACCGGCCACGAACGGCAGGATGCCGCCGACCAGATAGCCCACGCCCTGCACGAAGGACACCAGGATGCCCGCCTTGGCTGGCTGGCTGCAGTGGTCCATCACCAGGATCAGGGTCATCGGGAACAGGCCGCCGATCGACAGGCCGAGCAGGCACATCATCAGCCACGGGGCATACATCGGCGCCACGCCGATCAGCACGTAGGTCAGCGCGGTGGCCGCCAGGAACAGCGCCAGCAGCACGCGGCGGTCACGGAAGCGCGGGGCCAGCCAGGAGACGAGGAAGCCACCGGCCACCTCGGACAGGCTCAACGCGGCCAGCATGAAGCCGGCCTCGTTGGCGCGCACGCCCGCTTCCATCATGTACGGCGCGATCCACGCCAGGCACAGCGTGTAGCAGCTGCTGGACACGCAGAACAGCGCGACCAGCAACCAGGTGCGCCCGTGCTGCCAGGGACGGAATGCGGAGGACGTGGCTGCCTTGACGGAGCTGCCGGTGGACGGCGCATCGGCGTGGCCGCTGCTGGGCAGCCACAGCGCGATGCCGGCGATGGCCAGCACCGCCCAGAACGCCATCGTGCCCTGCCATTCCAGCCAGTGCAGCAGGGCCGATGCGCTGGCCGCCGCCAGTGCCGCGCCGCCCATGATCATGCTCACGTACAGGCCCATCAGCAGGTCGACGCGGTGCGGGAAGCGGGTCTTGATGTAGCCGGGGATGAGCGACTGCACGATGCCGATGCCCAGGCCCGCGGCCACGCTGGAACCCATCAGCCACAGCGGTTCATGCGAGGCCAGCTTGGCCAGCGCCGAGGCGGCCGTGAGGGCCAGGCCGATGGCCACGCCGCGCCGATAGCCCATGCGATAGACCAGGCCGCCGGCCATGGCGATCAGGCCCATGGCCATCATCGGCAGGCTGGTGAGCCAGCCGATCTGTTCGAAGCTCATGCCATTGCTGGCACGGATGGAATCGGTGAGCAGGCTGACCACGGCCAGCACGGGGCGCAGGTTGAGGCCGACCAGCAGGAGGGCCAGCACCGGGATCAACCCGGGACGCGAAGTTGCAGGTGAATTCATGTATTACGGCCGCAGGCAGCGGCCGGCTTTCCTTGTTCGATCTGTACGGGGGCCCGGCTGGCAGGGGCCTGGCCGGGCAAGGTTTCGCTGCGACTGGCCGCAGATGCGTCCTCTTTCGAAGAAGGAACGCGCGCGGGCGCACGATCGGCATCTGGCGGGCGGCCATCGGCGCGCATGATAGCAAACGTGGCGTGCAGGCCTTTCCGCCGAGGGCGTAGGCAGGCGCGTTTGTTCATCGGCCACCTCCCGGCGTGCTTCGTCCGCGGGGCGGCGCGTCGCTAGAATGACCACTGGAACCAGCGAGCGCGCTTCAATGTCCACGGATCTGATCACCCTCGTCACCGATGCCTGGGGCTGGACCGGCATCGCGCCGGCGCAGATCGTCGGCGACAACCCGTTCGGCAACCTGATGATCGAGGACCACGGCGGCCGCTACTGGCGGCTGTGCCCGGAAGATCTCTACTGCACGGTCATCGCCCAGTCGCGCGCCGAACTCGATGCACTCGCGCGCGATCAGGATTTCCTGCAGGACTGGTACATGGCCGCGCTGGTGCAGCAGGCGGAAGAGCGCCTCGGCACGCTGCAGCCCGGCCATGCGTATTGCCTGAAGATTCCCGGCGCGCTGGGCGGTGAGTACGGCGGCGGCAATCTCGCCACGGTGCCACTGGCCGAACTGATCGGCGCGTCGGGCAGCATGGCGCAACAGATCGATGGGCTGCCCGAAGGTGCCCAGGTAAAGCTGAGCGTGGTCGAATGAAGACCACCACGACCACGTTGGCACTTCTCCTTTCGCTGGCCGCATCACCCATGGTGGCCTTCGCCTGCCCGCAGCCGGATGCACCCACGTTCGTGCAGAACCTGGACCGCGCCAGCCACGTCTACGTGTTCCGGCTCATGTCGCTCGAGGTCGCCGACGGGGAGCCGTGGTACAGCACCTTGAGCGGCCGCATCAACGTGGTCCGCACACTTAAAGGCGCCACGCCGAAGGCATCCGGCGTCACCTATTCGATCGAATGCTGCAATCCGAAACTGATCGTGGGGCGCTACTACCTGGCCGCCGTTTCAAACGACGCAGCTGTGCTGGAACTGGTCCGCGGTGACCAGTCGGTCATCGACGTCAGCGATGACTTCGAAGCGAAAGGCGGTGCTGGAAAAACGGGCGCCATCGAACCCGTGCAGGACCATCTTGCAGGCCAGCCGCTGCCTGCGGATTTCCCCGGCGGTTACCGGCTTGAAGCCACCGTCTCCTGCCCGGCCATGCCACCGCCCCGCTGATCGATCATCAGCGAATCAGGCTATCAGCGGCCTCCGCTTGCCACAAATGCACGATCACGTTTCTGCGCGCACGGCGTGATGCATCCGCGCGATGCACTGACACCGCACAACGAACACTGCGCTCATTCAGGGGTGGAAGCGGCTAGCACATGCCCGGCTCAGACAGCTGAATTCGCGGCAAATCGAACATGACTGCGCGCTCTTCACAGTGTCTGCACGTCCGCGAACTGCAGCTGAAAAGGCATTCATGGAACTAACAAAAAGCCCGCTATATTCCAGACTCCCCAGACGAAGGAGGGAATGCAATGACCCTTTCCACGCAGCACCTGAAGATCGCTCGTCCCCTCGGCGTGGCAATCCTTGCCCTCAGCCTCGGCGCGTGCGCCAGCTACAAAGAAGACTTCGCGAAGGTCAACACGCGTCTCGACGCGCTTGACGTGAAGGTCCAGGGCGCGGCGCAGAGCGCCGAGTCCGCCAACCAGTCCGCACAGCAGGCCAACCAGCGTCTCGACCAGATCGAAGGTCGCGTCCAGCAGCTCGAATCGGCCCCCCGCCGTACCCCGCGCGGCTAAGCTGAACCGGGAACCAGTGGTCTCCCCCGGCCACTGGTTCCCTTGAGTCACCGTATTCATTCGAGGAACCGTGCCATTCGTACGCACTCATCCCCCGCAATCCGCACCGCCTGCGTCGCGCTGACCCTTGCGCTGGCACTGGCCGGTACCGGCGTGGCCAGCGCCAAGGGCGCCAAGGATGCCGCTACGCAACCCACCGCTGCCGTCGATGAACTGCCGGAAGGACAGGAAGTGTCCGAGACGGTGATCGAACTCGCAGGCTGGGTGGTCGCCAGCAAGGACAGCGAAGGCTATCCGTTCGCGATCATGGACAAGGCCGCCGCACAGGTGCTGATCTTCGGCAGTGACGGCAAGCTGCGTGGCGCGGCCCCGGCGCTGTTTGGTTCGGCCAAGGGCGATCATTCCGCACCGAACGTTGCCAAGGTCGCGCTGAGCGCGATTCCCGGCCACGACCGCACGACCCCCGCCGGCCGCTTCATTGGTGGCTACGGCCCGTCCGACGACGCCGGCCGCGTGTTGTGGGTGGACTACGATTCGGCAGTCTCGATGCACCCGCTGCCGCCGGGCACGCCGAAGGAAAAGCGCGCCGAACGCCTGGCAACGCCGACCCCGGATGACAACCGCGTCACCCACGGCTGCATCAACGTCAGCCCCAATTTCTACGAGCAGGTCGTCGAGTCCACGTTCCAGAAGGGCGGCGTGTTCTACGTGCTGCCGGACAAGGATTCGCTGGAGAAGACTTTCCCCGCGTTCGCGCAGAGCCGTGCCGAACACAGCGACGAGAAGGGTTCGCGCTCGGCAAGCAAGTAAGGCCTGTTCGATCCGCGTTGCAGCGTTGCCATGGCGAACCGCAGTCCGCCATGGCACGCGCGTTCAGACCTGGCTGATTCAGACCTGACTGAAGCCGCCGTCGATCACCAGCTCGTCGCAGGTCATGAAGCTGGCCGCCGACGACGCAAGGACAACCACGCCCCCTGCGATTTCTTCCGGCTTGCCGAGGCGGCCGATCGGGTGCGCCTTGTTCTGTGCCTGCGCGGTTTCAGCGCTGCTGCGAACCCGCGCGCCGCCGGTACTGCGCCACCCAGTCCAGCGACGGCGCGATGCCACCGAACGGGAACAGGTGCGGGCTCGCCTGGCCGTGTGCTTCGGTCAGTCCCCCCACCAGGCGATCCACGAACACATCCGGCCCGGCGGTGCCCAGCAACCGGCCGATCGAGATCCCGTACCGTGCCAGCATCGAGGCGCTGGCTCCCACGCCGCACATCGCCGCATAACGCAGCAGCCGGGTGACGCTGGCCGGCCCGGGCACGCCCACCAGCACCGGGTGGCCGATGCCGCGCGCGCGCAGCGCATCCAGCCAGGCCAGCACGATGTCGGCATCGAAGGCGAACTGGGTGATGATCTTCGGCGCCATGCCGCGCGCTTCGATGGCTTGGCATTTGCGTTCCAGTGCCTGCCAGCGCCCGGCAGCGTCCATCACCGGATGGCCCTCGGGGTGCCCGCCCACGGCAACGACCTTGATGCCGGCGCGTTCCAGCAGGCCGGTTTCGATGATTGCCGCGCTGTCTGCAAACGGACCGGCGGGCGTGGCCAGGTCACCGGCGATCAGCAGGCACTGCTCGACACCGGCCTCGCCCACCGCACGGGCGATGAAGTGCTCCAGCGCCGCCTGCGAACCGATGCGCCGCGCGGACAGGTGCGGCATCGGCTGCAGCCCCAGTTCGCGCACGGTGCGTGCCGCGGCCAGCCGCGCGTCGTCGTCTTCGCTGGCGAGATAGGGAATCGAGATCGTGGTTCCCGGGGCGATGCGGCCTGCCTCGGCGCGCAGCGCGGGCATGGCTTTCGCACTGACTTCCAGCGAACAGGCATCGATGAAGGCGCGCGCGCCCTGCACGGTTGCTGCAGGCATCACTCGGCCCCGCGCGGCGCGCCGGCGATGGAGCTGCTCCGCGCCAGTTCAACGAAGGCCTGCAGGTAATCGATGGCGGTGTCGGCCTCGCGCGCGCCCAGGTAGATCTGCTTGGGAATGCCCTTGGCCCCCAGCCGCACCGGCACCACGTCCATCCGCGCCGCATACTCCTCCACCAGCCAGCGCGGCATGGCGGCCACGCCGCGGCCGCTGGCCACCATCTGCATCATGATGTCGGTGGTTTCGATGGCCTTGTGGCGGCGCGGGGTGACCCCGGCCGGCAGCAGGAACTGGTTGTAGATGTCCAGGCGCTCGAACGGCACCGGGTAGCTGATCAGCACTTCCTGGGTCAGCTGCCGCGGCTTCACGTACTCCACCTTGGCCAGCGGGTGGTTCCTGGCCACCACCAGCACCTGCTCATAGTCGAACACGGGCACGAACGTCAGGCCCGGCTTCAGCAGTGGGTCCGGTGTCACCAGCAGGTCGATCTCGTAGCCGAACAGCGCGCCGATGCCACCGAACTGGAATTTCTGCTTCACGTCCACGTCCACATCCGGCCACGAGGCCAGGTAGGGCGAGACGATCTTCAGCAGCCACTGGTAGCAGGGGTGGCACTCCATGCCGATGCGCAGCGAGCCGCGCTCGCCCTGGGCGAACTGGCCCAGCCGCTCTTCGGCCAGGTCCAGCTGCGGCAGCACCCGGTTGGCCACCGCCAGCAGGTACTGGCCGGCCTGGGTCAGCCGCAGGCTGCGGCCCTCGCGCAGCCAGACGTCGGTGCCCAGCTGCTGTTCCAGCTTCTTCATGCTGTGGCTCAGCGCCGACTGGGTCAGGTTGAGCACGCCGGCGGCAGCGGTCAGCGAACCCTGCAGTTCGACCTGCTGCACGATGCTCAGGTGGATTCGTTCCAGCATGTCGATGAATCCCATTCATGGATGTGTGAAGTAAAACCATTTTACGTCATGGAAAGGCCTGACTAGGATCGGGTCATGCTTTCTCCCCACCGCCCCCTCCGTATCGTCGCCGTCTCCGGCGGCCTGCAGCGCCCCTCGCGGGCTGCCACCCTGTGCGAGCACCTGCTGGACCTGATCGGCGAGCACATTCCCAGCGAACCGCACCTGGTCGAACTCGGGGAGCTGGCCCCGCAGCTGGCCGGTGCCCTGTGGCGCTCGCAGCTGCCTGCCGCCGCCGAACAGGCGCTGGCCACGGTCGAGCAGGCCGACGTGCTGGTGGTCGCCACCCCGGTCTACCGCGGTTCGTACACCGGCCTGTTCAAGCACTTCTTCGATTTCATCCACCAGGACGCCCTGGTCGACACCCCCACCCTGCTGGCCGCCACCGGCGGCAGCGAGCGCCACGCACTGATGATCGACCACCAGCTGCGGCCGCTCTTCAGCTTCTTCCAGGCACGCACCCTGCCGCTGGGCGTCTACGCCACCGACAAGGATTTCGCCGATGGCCGCGTGCATGACGAGGCCCTGCTGCAGCGCGCACGCCTGGCCGTGCAGCGGGCACTGCCCCTGCTGGCGCTGTCCCATCGCCCCGCGCCCGTGACCGCTGAAACCGCCGACGCCCTCTAAGTAACCGGAACACCGCCATGACTGCCGACAACTTCACCTTCCAGATCACGCGCATCCCGTTCAACGAGGATTACCAGCCGGCCGACGGCACACGCATCACCACCAACTTCGCCAACCTGGCCCGCGGCGCCTCGCGCCAGGAAAACCTGCGCAACACCCTCGGCATGATCAACAACCGCTTCAACGATCTGGCGCACTGGGACAACCCCAGCGCGGATCGCTACGCGGTCGAGCTGGACATCATTTCGGTGGAGATGCACATCGACGGCGATGACGGCAGCGATCCGTTCCCGCTGATCGAAGTGCTGCGCCCGACCATCGTCGACACGCACACCGGCGCGCGTACAGAAGGCATCGTCGGCAACAACTTCTCCTCCTACGTGCGCGACTACGACTTCAGCGTCGTGCTGCCGGCCAGCAACGAAGGCAAGGCGACGTTCGGCATCCCCGAAGGCTTCGGCGATCTGCATGGCAAGCTGTTCAAGCACTTCCTGGAGTCGGATGCCTACCGCGCCAACTTCAGCAAGGCACCGGTCATCTGCATCAGCGTGTCCAGCAGCAAGACCTACCACCGCACCGAGAACCACCATCCCATCCTGGGCGTGGAGTACCGCCAGGGCGAGTTCTCGCCCACCGACCAGTACTTCGACAAGATGGGCCTGCAGGTGCGCTACTTCATGCCGCCGGGCAGCGTCGCGCCGCTGGCGTTCTACTTCCAGGGCGACCTGCTGGGCGATTACTCGAACCTGGAACTGATCGCCACCATCAGCACCATGGAAGCGTTCCAGAAGATCTACCGCCCGGAGATCTACAACGCCAATTCGGTGGCCGGCAAGGTCTACCAGCCCAGCCTGAAGCACCAGGACTACTCGTCCACCCGCATTGTCTACGACCGCGAAGAGCGCAGCCAGCTGGCGGTCAAGCAGGGCAGGTTCACCGAAGAGCACTTCATCAAGCCGTACGGCGCCGTGCTTGAGCAGTGGGCTGCCCGCTGATTCACCGCTTCTCCCTCCCCCAGGACAAAGACCCCGAACACGATGAAGAAACTACTGCCCACCTCCACCGCCGGCAGCCTGCCCAAGCCCTCCTGGCTGGCCGAGCCCGAGAAGCTCTGGTCGCCTTGGAAACTGCAGGATGAGGCACTGACCGAAGGCAAGCAGGATGCGCTGCGCCTGTCCCTGCAGGAACAGCAGCACGCCGGCATCGATATCGTCAGCGACGGCGAACAGACGCGGCAGCATTTCGTCACCACCTTCATCGAACACCTGGACGGCGTCGACTTCGACAAGCGCGAGACCGTGCGCATCCGCAACCGCTACGACGCCAGCGTGCCGACCGTGGTCGGTGCCGTCAGCCGCCCGAAGTCGGTGTTCGTCGAGGACGCGAAGTTCCTGCGCCGGCAGACCTCGCAGCCGATCAAGTGGGCCCTGCCCGGCCCGATGACCATGATCGACACGCTGTACGACGCGCACTACAAGAGCCGCGAGAAGCTGGCCTGGGAATTCGCGAAGATCCTCAACGAGGAAGCGAAGGAACTGGAAGCGGCCGGCGTCGACATCATCCAGTTCGACGAACCTGCCTTCAACGTGTTCTTCGACGAGGTGAACGACTGGGGCGTGGCCACCCTCGAACGCGCGATCGAAGGGCTGAAGTGCGAGACCGCCGTGCACATCTGCTACGGCTACGGCATCAAGGCCAACACCGACTGGAAGCAGACGCTGGGTTCGGAATGGCGCCAGTACGAAGAGTCGTTCCCGAAGCTGCAGAAATCCAGCATCGACCTGATCTCGCTGGAGTGCCACAACTCGCACGTGCCCATCGACCTGATCGAGCTGGTGCGCGGCAAGAAGGTGATGGTCGGTGCCATCGATGTGGCCTCCAGCAAGGTGGAGACGCCGGAAGAGGTGGCCAACACCCTGCGCAAGGCGCTGCAGTTCGTCGATGCCGACAAGCTCTACCCGTGCACGAACTGCGGCATGGCGCCGCTGTCGCGTGAGGTGGCGCGTGGCAAGCTGCGTGCGCTGAGTGCAGGCGCGCAGATCGTGCGCGAGGAACTGGCCGGGCGTTGATCGCAGTGGAGCCGAGCATGGGCTCGGCTCTACACGGGGTTTCCGACCCCGGTAGCGCCGAGCCCCTCCCTCAGTAGTCGTAACTCACGCTCACCCGCAGCGAGCGCGGTGCCTGGCGCACGGTCGCTGCGCCGTACAGCGGGTCAGGCTGGCCCGGGTCCAGCTCGGAGTACGGCGATTTCCACAGCGCCACCTGGCTGTTGAACACGTTGAACACATCCAGATTGAAGCCCAGTCGACCCTCGGCCGCGGCCGGGCGATAGGACACGCCCAGGTCCAGCTGCTTCAGCCACGGCAGGCGCCCCTGGCTGCCCGGAGGCGCCGGCTGGCCGTTGTAGAAGTGGTAGGCGATGCCATAGCCGGAGGGATCTTCGAAGTCCGGGCCATACGAACCCAGTGCGCTGAACGGCGTGCCCGAGATCACCCGCACGTTGGCCGAGACCAGCCATTCCGGCGTCAGCTGGTAGTAGCCGTGCAGCTTGAACTGGTGCGTGTGGTCGTTGCTCTGCGGCCCGTTGGTGTGCTCCATCAGCTGGGCATAATCCCAGGCCTGCGTGGTCGACACCGCGGTCTGGCCGATGCCCGACAGCAGCTGGCCTTCGGTGGTGCCGTAGCTGCGCGACCACGTGTAGTCCGCACGGCCGTACCAGCGTCCGTCGAACGGATGCTCCAGCGACAGGTTCACCGCATAGTAGTTGCGCTTGAACTTCGGGAAGCCCATCTCGGCATTGGTCAGCGGCACGCTCACGTAGTTGCCGCTGGTGTCGACCAGATTGAAGGTGTTCGCGCGGCCCGGGTTGATCAGCCAGCAGCTGACCGGGTTGCTGTCCTTGGTCACGTTGTAGCCAAGGCTGCTGGCCTTGCCGAGCACCGCATCGATATCGCAGTAGTCATCCACGCCGCTGCGCAGCACGCGGTACGTCGCCTTCGCGCCGTATACCCAGTCCTGGCCCAGCGCCTTGGTGAAGCCGAGGATGAACTCATCCTGGAACGACGGCTTGATGCCGGAGGTGGCCACCGTCTTCGCGTCCGGCAGCAGACCGTAGTTGTTATTGGACGACACCGCATCGGAGAACTGGGTGAGGTCGGTCGGGTAGCCGTTGCTGTCGATGCCGCCGTACGTGTAGTACGTCGAGGTCGCCAGCGTTGCACCGGCCGCATTGAACGCCGGGTTCAGCGGCAGCGCCAGGTAGTAGCGGCCCACGTTGCCGAACACCTTGAAGCGGCCGTCGCCGCCGACATCCCAGCTGAAGCCCAGCCGCGGCGCCCACTGCCCGCTGGTCTGCTTGATGTAGGCGTCGCCATCGCGGTTGTAGTTGGTGAACTGATCCAGGCGCAGGCCCAGGTTCAGCAGCAGGCGGTCGGTCACCTGCCAGTTGTCCTCGATGTATTGCGCACGCTGCGAGGCGCGCACCGAGGCGAGTGCACTGTAGATGTACTGGCGCACGTAGTAACCGTCCTGGCCATTGCGGATGCCACCGGTGGCCGGCACGCCCAGGCCGGTGTTGATCGGCACGTTCGGGTTCGACTGGCCGTAGATCCAGTAGTAGCCATCGGCCGATGCCACCGAGCCACGGTTGAGCGCGCGGGCGTTCTGGTTGTCGATGCCCACGGTGATGCTGTGATCGCCCAGCACATAGTTTGCATCCAGGCGCAGGTTGTTGCTGCGGTTGCCGCGCGCGGGATCGACCAGCAGCGAAGTAGTCTGCGCGTTGGTGATCGGCGTGCCGCCGTTGAGCGCCGGATTCTGCAGGTTGGCGCTGTTGATGTAGGTCAGGCTGCCGTCGTAGGCGGGATTGCCGATGTAGTCATCGGTCTTCATCTCGCCATACTGCGCGCTCACGGTGAGCCGGTCGGTCAGGTAGCCGGTGTACTTGGCCGTCCACAGGTCGCCGCCGGTCTTGGTGGTGTCTTCCTTGCCGCGCTGCGCGCCACGGGTCAGCGTGTCGTAGTCGTAGGCGAAGATGTCGCCGCGGAACACGTTGCGGCTGGAGGCGCCGGTCAGTTCCAGCAGGTGGTTGTCGGTGATGTTCCAGTCCAGCTTGGCGTACCAGCGCGGACGGTTGTACTCATACTTCGAGTAGGAGTTGGTCGCCTCGACGTTTTTGACGTCGGTGCCTTCGCGGCGCTCCAGTTCGTAGGAGCCGAAGAAGAACAGTTTGTCTTCGATCAGCGGGCCGCCGGCGTAGATGCTCTGCGTGGTTACCCACTCGCGGTCCTTGCTCTCCGGCGAATACAGCGCACCGTCGCCCGGGTAGCGCACGTCGTCCTTGTCGGAGCGGGTGGAGGCCGGTTCCCAGGTGAACTGGCCGCCGAAGTGCCAGTCATTGGTGCCGCGCTTGCCGACGGCATTGATGACGCCACCATCGGAACGACCGTACTTGGCGCTGTAGCCGCCGGTGTAGATTTCCTGCTGGTCGATGCTGCCATAGGGCAGTGTCAGGCCACCCAGGCCACGCAGCGGATCGGTGCTGTTGAAACCGTTGATGTAGTACGCGTTCTCGGCCGCCGACGAACCGCCGAAGCTGACCAGCTGCGCGCCGGTCGGGCCGGCATAGCTGCCGTTGCCACCGTTGCCGACCACGCCCGGTGCAAGCTGGGCGATGGCCTCGGCCGAGCGGCCCAGCGGCAGGCGCTGCAGCTGCTCGGCGGTGATCACCGTGCGCGAATCCACGCTGCTGACGTCGATCGCAGCGGCCGCGCGATCGGCGCTGACCTGTACGCCATCCAGGCGCGTGACCTCACCGAACGACACCTCGGTGCTGGTACCCACGGTCAGCGCAACGCCCTCGCGGGTCTGCAGCACCTTGCCGTCGGCATCGCGTGCTTCCACGGAATAGCGGCCCAGCGGCAGCTGGCCGATGGTGTAGCGGCCACGCGCGTCCACCGTCACCTCACGGGTGAGGCCGGTGTCGCTGCGGACGAAGATGCGCTGCGCCGAAGGAGGCGCGAGGCCGGCGATGGCGCCGGTGGTGGACTGGGCATGCAGTGCGGGGGACGCGGTGGCAAGCAACACCGCCAACGCCAGCAATCGCGGGCGCAGTGAGGAACGAGCAGTCGTCATCGTGGGGCGTACGGGTAGTGGGGGAAGCGCTGCCTGCGCGCCGCGAGGGGCGCGCCAGACATTGCACATTCATTAACCCCGCTCGCGCCCCAATGCAGAAATGCCGAGTGGTTATGTGCTGCTGGCCGATGGCCATACCCGGTTGCCCCGCAGGCCATGCTCGGTCATGCAGAACTCAACTCAAGCGCTCCTCGTCAGCTCCTGCGCCAGGAACGGCGCCGTCCTGCTGCCTTGCGCACGCGCGACCTGATGCGGTGTTCCCTTCGCCACGATGGTGCCGCCCGCCCCACCTGCACCCGGGCCGACGTCGATCACCCAGTCCGCCTGCGCGACCGCACGCATGTCGTGCTCGATCATCACCACCGTGTTTCCCGCCTCCACCAGGCGCTGCAGCTGCACCATCAGCCGGTCCGCATCGGATGCGTGCAGACCCGTGGTGGGCTCATCCAGCACGTACAGGCTGCGCCCACGCTGGCTGCGCTGCAGCTCGGTGGCGAGCTTGATGCGTTGCGCCTCACCGCCTGAAAGCTCGGTGGCCGGCTGGCCCAACCGCAGATAGCCCAGGCCGATTTCCTGCAGCAGGTGCAGCGGACGCGCGATGGCATCTTCCGCGCTGAAGAACGCGTGCGCTTCGTCCACCGTCATCTGCAGCACCTCGGCGATGGTGCGCTCGTTCCACAGCACCTTCAGCGTGGCCTCGTTGTAGCGCGCGCCGTGGCAAGTGGGGCACGGCGCATAGACGCTGGGCATGAACAGAAGCTCGACGCTGACGAAGCCTTCGCCTTCGCAGGTTTCGCAGCGGCCCTTGGCCACATTGAACGAGAAGCGGCCTGCGTCGAACTTTCGACGGCGTGCGGCCGGCGTCGCGGCAAACAGCTTGCGCACATGGTCGAACAGCCCGGTGTAGGTGGCCAGGTTGGAACGCGGCGTGCGGCCGATGGGTTTCTGGTCCACCTGCACGACACGCTGGATGGCGTCCACATCGCCAGCCAGCCGGCCGCGCGTTGCTTCAATTACCGTAGGGCCATCGGTCGGCGTGGTTTCAGCGGTGTCCTCCACCGGCTCATGGCCCAGGTGCAGCAGCATCAGCTCCGGCAAGGCCTGCGCCATCAGGCTGGATTTGCCGGAGCCGGAAATGCCGGTCACCGCGGTCAGCAGGCCCAGCGGTACCTGCGCGTCCACTCCCTTCAGGTTGTGGCGGTGGATGTCCTGCAGTTCCAACCAGCTCTCCGCGCTGCGTTCCCGGCTGGCGGGCGCAGCGACCTGGTCGAACAGGTAACGCGCCGTGCGCGATTCCGCGACCTGGCGCAGGCCTTCGGGCTCGCCACTGTAAAGGACTCGTCCACCGTGCTCGCCCGCCTCCGGGCCCACATCCACCAGCCACTGCGCGCGACGCATCAGCTCCAGATCGTGTTCGACCACGAACACCGAATTGCCGCCGTCGCGCAGCCGGTCCAGTGCGTCGTACAGCGCCTTGCTGTCGGCCGGGTGCAGGCCCGCCGAGGGCTCATCGAGCACATACAGCACACCGAACAGCAGCGAGCTCAACTGCGTGGCCAACCGCAGGCGCTGCAGTTCGCCGGCAGACAGCGTCGGTGTTGCGCGATCCAGAGACAGATAGCCCAAGCCCAGGCCACGCAGCTGATGCACGCGTGCCATGACTCCTGCAGCCAGTCGCTGTGCCGCAAGCTGCTTTTCTTCGGACATTGCCGACGTACGCCGCACATCCGGTGCTGCCGCGTGGCTTGCACGGCCAGCGGCAGCCCGTTGGCGGCGATCGCGGCCCGTAGCGGTGCGGCTGGTGCCTGTGCCCGGGTTGTGCGCGCTGAGATCCCCCGCCGCAATCGGATCCAGCAGCTCTGCCAGCTGATCCAGCGGCAACCGCATGAACTCGCCGATATCCACGCCTGCGAAAGTGACCGAGAGGGCTTCGGGCTTCAGACGTTTGCCCTCGCAGGCCGGGCACAACTTGCCTTCCATGTAGCGGGACACGCGCTTGCGCATCAGCGCACTCTGCGTGTTGGCAAACGTGTGCAGCACGTAGCGGCGCGCGCCGGTATAGGTGCCCATGTAGCTGGGCTCCAGCTTGCGCTTGAGCGCGGCACGGGTTTCGGCGGGGGTGAAGCCGGCATAGACCGGTACGCTCGGCGCTTCCTCGGTGAACAGGATCCAGTCCCGGTCCTTCTTCGGCAGTTTCTTCCACGGCACATCGATGTCGTAGCCCAGCGTGACCAAGATGTCGCGCAGATTCTGGCCGTGCCAGGCCGGTGGCCAGGAAACGATGGCGCGCTCACGGATGCTGAGGGAAGGATCGGGCACCATCAGCGCCTCGGTCACCTCGTACACGTGGCCAAGGCCGTGGCAGGTGGTGCAGGCGCCCTGCGGCGTGTTGGGCGAGAAGTCCTCGGCGTACAGCATGGGCTGTTTGGCTGGATAGGTACCGGCCCGCGAATACATCATGCGCACCAGGCTGGACAGCGTGGTGACACTACCCACCGATGACCGCGCGTTGCTGGCACCACGTTGCTGCTGCAGCGCCACCGCTGGCGGCAGCCCGTCGATCGCATCCACATCGGGCACGCCGGCCTGGTCGATCAGCCGCCGCGCGTAGGGTGCGACGGACTCGAAGTAGCGTCGCTGCGCTTCGGCGTAAACGGTGCCGAAGGCCAGCGATGACTTGCCCGAACCCGAGACGCCAGAGAACACCACCAGTGCATTGCGCGGAATGGAGACGTCGACATTCTTCAGGTTGTGCTCGCGCGCACCGCGGACCTCGACGCAACCGCTGGCAGCGGCAGCGCATGACGATTCGCCAAAAGGAGTGTTGGACATCTTCGCGATCCTGCAGGCAGTGAGTGGCACGCATCAGCGCGTGCCCGGCGCCCTATTCTCGCTGCTGCGGGGGTGAACGGGGGTGACGGTTGGTCCGATGCCTGCAAGGTGGTACAAGAGACACATGGACGACAAGAAATACTGGTTCACACGGAAGCGATACGGCTGGGGCTGGGGCTTGCCCTGCGCCTGGCAGGGCTGGGTGGTTTACGCCGTGCCACTCGCACTGCTGCTGGCGGGGCCGTTCCTGTTCTCCCCGTTCCACCGGCCCCTGGCATTCCAGCTGTACACGTGGGCGGTGGTGCTGGTGCTTGTGCTGGTCTGCTGGCTGAAAGGCGCACCGCCGGGATGGCGCTGGGGGAAGTAGTGGGCAGGTAGCGCCGACCAGCGTCAAGCATCCGGCGAATTACTTTGATCTTGATCACTCTGATATGCCTGACCCCACACGTAGAGCCGGCCGTACACTGGCATCTTGACCGCACGGTAGAGCCGGGCAGAGCCTAGAGCGAACAAGCGACTTCCCACTCACCATACGGCGCCAGCCCGATGGATTCGGCAAGCGCCTTCGACGCCACATTGTCGAACTGGCAACGATACTGGGCTTCATATCCGCGCTTTGCAGCGTGCTCAATCATCGCGTGTACCAACGACCTTGCCAGTCCCTTGCCGCGCGCCCTCGGCATGGTCAGAACACCCATGTCGGCGATGGCCACGCCACCCCATGGGTAGAGACTGGAAACAGCCAACAGTTCCGAACCCATGAACGCACCGAAGGTCGCCCAGTGTGTCAGTTCGACAGACGCGTCATCCTGGTCGTCCACAGATACCTGCGCCATGAAGCCGTGGAAGATCTCTGCATCGTCAGACGTCAACTGACGCACGTCAGGCAAGTTGGATTTTCGCGTTGCAGACGCACCTGCAGCTGGCATGTAGTAGATGACGTCGGGCGCGTGCATTTCGATACCGGCAGCGCTGAGTGCATCGCGCAACTCCCGCAATGAAACCGGCGGACTACACGGCGCGATTCCCAAGGCAGAGGCAACAGGTGGCGAAAGTACCGCACGCGTGGCGCCATTGGCATTCGTCATCACCATTGCGCGCCGCTCGGCAGTGAGTCGCGGATTGATCACCAGACTGAAATCGCCTGCAGTCGGCACACAGGTGCCGGATTCGAAGAGTTCATCCCAGTAGGCGGATATGGCGGAACTGCACCGATGCATCGCTACTCCCCACTTTTTCTGACGCCGCCGATTCTAGATCGTGGATCGTCATGTGTCTGCGCGCGGACTCGGCCAGGCACTCCAGCAGAAACCTGCCCCCTATGCGTGGCCCATCCTCCTTCGGCTAGCATCAGCATCGACACGGCTGATCTGGATGAACGTTTGAAGATGGACGGAATGACCCTCGTCAAAGCCACCGCACAGGATGCGGATGTGGTTTTCAGATTGATGCAGCTGTACTACTTCGAAGCATCCGCATGGAGTGATGAGGAGATCCATGCCGATGGTCTCTACGACTGTGCGCTTGCCGATGTGCAGTCGCGGTTGCGGGATGAACCCGAATGGACGCGTCTGATCTGGTGCGATGGCGCACTGTGCGGCTTTGTCCAGATAGATGATGTCGAGCTTGAGGGGCGGCGTCTGCCCGAGCTGGCCGATCTGTTCGTCCTGCCCAAGCATCGAGGCAAAGGCATCGCCGCGGCGGTGGTCAAACAGCTCGTGCGCCCCGAAACGGGCGAGTGGCTTCTGGCCACGTTTCGCAGGGATGAGAGCGCGCGCGCCTACTGGGAACGTAACCTTCCGAGGATGGGGATGGTGCAGCGCGTGCCACCCATGCCGGAAGAAGAGGACTTCCGTCTCTGGCTGATCAGCGCGCCCCAATCCAGCAGGTGATTCTGAAGTCGGGCGACGGACGCATTCCGGCTCTGCACGACATGTCGCCATCAGCCTGCGAACATCTCTCTCTCACACTCGGCAACCTCGACGCGTGTCGCATATTCCCCACACGCTGGCGGGCCTTGCGGCGCCTGCCTCTGGCGCGACTTAACAGCATGCAAGAATGCCGAATGCGTCTTGCACCAAACGAGTTTGCAACTTGTCTGATGGGCGCGGCGCAAGCAAGCGAGTACAGATGACGTGCCACCGAGAACCGGTGGCCGGGCCTCGAAAACCCGGAGCTTTTGACAGTGAAGAGTTTGCGCTTGCCAGCCGGCGTCACCCCGTGTGGCGCCGGTTGGCAATCCGTTCGCCGGCTATGGCGGGCGGAGCGTGGAGGCCTTGTGCCTGCCGGTTCACTGTCACCGGTTTTCGAGCCACGTCTCCGCCCGCCACCTTTGTGTGGCGGCTACCGTCTGTCCTGCACGGAGCTCTCGCCATGACCACACCGAAGTTTCCCGCCAACGCCCCCGCCAACACCGAAGACGAGGAAGCGCCCCGCAAGGGCAGCGCCTTCATCCGCGCCCTGAAAGACATCGGACGCGGTGCCGCCGCCGACGGCCAGCCCTGGCCCGAACCGTCGCTGCGTGTCGGCCGTCGCAGCGCCCTGGCCGATGCCGACTGCGCACGGGCCGGCCTGACCATCGCTCTGGAAATGCTGCTGGCAGGCGAACGCATTCGCCAGAACGGACCGGAAGAGGATTTCCCCGGTGACCGGGTGATGGAGGGACTGGTCATGGCGTGCCTGGCGATCAACGCGCAGGCCAGCGCGCGCATGCGTCCGGAGGAGTGACGCGCGGTAAAGGCAACGCGCCGGGCATGACCCGGCGCTACCTGTGCGATTGCCGCAGTAGATCCACGCCATGCGTGGATGGGC
>NZ_JACVTV010000047.1:0-28988 GCF_016624625.1 Stenotrophomonas sp. S41
CGTCCCCCTCAACCGGACCCACCCCGCCTACCCTCAGGAAACCAGCTTTTGCCGTTGCCGTTGCATTGAGCAGGTGCAGGGCTGCAAGCCCTGCAAACAAAAAAACCTACTTTGCAGCAGCGATCTGCTGTTCGATGTCGGTGGCGGTGACCGGCCCCAGGAACGTGTGCGCGACCTTGCCATTCGGATCGATCAGGTGCGTCAGCGGCAGGCCGCGCGGAATCGCGAAGTCGGCCGGCGGGTCGAACGGATCGACCACCACGATCGGATAGGTCACCGGGTGCTTGGCCAGGAACGCCTGCATCTCCGGCGTCTCGATGTCCTCGTAGGCCAGGCCCACCACTTCGATGTTGCTGCGCATCGCGTGCAGCGCCGACAGCTCCGGCATCTCCTTGCGGCACGGTGCACACCAGGTCGCCCAGAAGTTCACCACCACCCACTTGCCACGGTGCGCGGCCAGGTCGTAGTCGCTGCCGTCGATGGCCTTCATCTTCAGGGTCGGGAACTCGGCGGTGGTGCGCTCGGCCGGATTCTCATCCGCGCCCTCTACCGCCGCCGGAGCCGCGGGCGTCGGCGCCTGGGCGGGTGGTGCGCTGCTGGCCGGGGCCGGTTCCTGCGCGGGCTTGCAGGCGGCCAGGGCCAGCAACAGAGCCAGCGGCAGGGCCTTCAACAGGGGCGTGCGAATCATGGGGTATCTCCGTAATCAGGATAGATGTCGCTGACGCGGCGCTTGAGGCGCTCGCGCAGCGGCAGGCGAAGTTCGTCCAGGGCGGCCAGCGCGGCCTGGCCCAGGCTGTCATCGCGGTACGGCAGATGCTGCTCGGACACCGGGATGCGCAGCTGGGTGCATTCGTAGAGGTCGCCCACGCTGACCTGGTCCAGGTCGCGCGCCAGCAGCCATTCGCCGCGTTCGTCGCGGCGCAGCAGGCCGATGTCCTGCAGGTTGCAGGCCAGGTCCTGCAGCAGCGAATCGGTCAGCATCGGCTCCAGCCGCAGGATCTCATCATCCGCCAGGCCACGGCCCTTGCCGCGCGCGTAGTGGAAGCGCCCGAGCAGGCGCAGCAGGCCGTAGAACTCGAAGCCCTGCGGCAGGCGCAGTTCCACCGGCTGGTAGCGGAAGGCAGCCATCGAGGAAGCCAACGACGCACCCAGCAGCACCGCCACCCAGCACAGGTAGATCCACAGCAGCAGGATCGGCACGAAGGCGACCGTGCCATAGAGCTTCTGGTAGGACTGGAAGCTGCCCAGGTAGGCACCGATGCCCCACTTGATCAGTTCCAGCAGCACCGCCGCCAGCACCGCGCCGGGAATCGCATGCCGCCACTTCACCGTGTGGTGCGGCACCACGCGGAACATCAGCATGATGCAGACGAACTCGATCAGCACCGGTGCCAGCCGCAGCGAGATGTCGGCCAGCCAGCGACCTTCCTGGGTGCCGAACAGCGGCATCGCGAACACCCGTGCCGACACCGCCAGCGAAGCGGCCGCGAGCATCGCGCCCAGGGTCAGCACGGTCCAGTAGACCAGGAAGCGGGTCAGCTTGGGCCGTGTGCTGCCCACGCGCCAGATCTGGTTGAAGGTTTCCTCGACGCTGTTGAGGGTGATCAGCAGCGAGACGACCAGGGCAATGAAGCCGGCGGCGGTGAGCTGGCCGGCACTGGCCGAGAACTGCCGCAGGTAGCCTTCGGCCGCGCGTGCGGCGCTGGGCACGAAGTTGGAGAACACGTAGTCGCTGAGCTGGTCGCTCCAGCGGTCGAACACCGGGAACGCCGACAGCACCCCGAATACCACGATCGCCAGCGGCACCAGCGCGAACACGGTGGTGTAGGCCAGCGCCGCCGCTGCCTGGAACAGGCGGTCGTCGAGGAAGCGGCGCCAGAGGAAGCGGCCGAAGCTGGCGGCACGTGCGCGATCCCGCGCGCGCTCCATCCACAGGTTGAGCGTATCCAGAGGTTCCATCGGCGCAAGGGTACCCGATGCGGAATCGATGCAGGATAGCCATACTGGCATCCACACGATGAGGAGACCTGCACGCGATGGGCGAGATTCTGGTGCTGTACTACAGCCGGGGCGGTTCGGTGGCACGGCTGGCGCGCCAGATCGCGCGGGGCATCGGCGAGGTGCCGGGCATGACCGCGCGCCTGCGCACGGTGCCGCCGGTGGCCGCGGTGACCCAGACCGCGCAGCCGCCGGTACCCGATGACGGCGCACCCTACGTGAGCGTGCAGGACCTGGCCGAGTGCCAGGGCGTGCTGCTGGGCAGCCCCACCCGCTTCGGCAACATGGCCGCGCCGGTCAAGCATTTCCTCGATGGGCTGGGCGCCGAGTGGGTCAATGGCACCCTCGCCGGCAAGCCGGCCGGCGTGTTCACCTCCACCGCCTCGATGCACGGCGGCCAGGAATCGACCCTGCTGTCGATGCAGGTGCCGCTGCTGCACCACGGCTGCCTGATCGTCGGCATTCCCTTCACCGAACCGGCGCTGAGCCACACCACCAGTGGCGGTACGCCGTATGGCGCCAGCCACGTGGCCGGTGCCGCCGACGACCCGCAGCCGACCGACGACGAGGCCGTGCTGGCCCGCGCGCTGGGCCGCCGGGTGGCCGACATCGCACAGCGGCTGGCCCGATGAACACCGCGCCGCGCACGGTCCTGCTGCTCGCCCTGCTGGGGCTGGCGGCGCTGTACGTAGGCTGGTTCATCAATGACAAGCACTGGCTGGCCACCCAGCTGGTGTTCACCGCGCCGCCGCTGGCGCTGGCCATCGCCCGGCGCCTGGGTTGGCGCAAGGCCGGGTTCTGGGCCTCGGTCCTGGCCCTGGGCTGGTTCAGCCACGGGGTGATGAGCGCCTGGAGCCACCCCGAGACCCGCTGGCTGGCGCTGATCGAGATCGGCCTGGCCCTGCTGGTGATCTTCGCCGCCAGCCTGCCGGGGCTGCGCACCCGCTTCAGCAAGCGACGCTGACGCTGCGGCCGCCGGGCCTTATCATCTGTGTTCCCGGCCCCGCGCCGCTGTACCTGTCCTGGTTTCGCGCATGCACATGATGGAAGAGCTCCTGGTCGTCACCACCGGTGGCACGATCGACAAGATCTACTTCGACGACAAGTCGGACTACCAGATCGGTGATCCGCAGATCGGCATGATCCTGCGGGAGCTGGGGGTGACCTTCCGCTTCAACGTGATTCCGATCCTGCGCAAGGATTCGCTGCACATCAACGATGACGACCGCGAGCTGATCCGCGCGACCATCGCCGCGCAGGCGACCCGCCACGTGCTGGTCACCCACGGCACCGATTCGATGGTGCAGACCGGCCAGGTGCTGGCGACGATCCCGGACAAGACCATCGTGATGACCGGTGCGCTGAGCCCGGCCCGCTTCCGTGGTTCGGATGCGGAGTTCAACATTGGCTGTGCGATCGGTGCAGTGCAGTCGCTGCCGACCGGCGTGTACATCGCGATGAACGGCCGCATCTTCGACCCGCAGCACGTGCGCAAGAACGTGGCGGCGAACCGCTTCGAGTCGGTCTGAGTTCTTACGGCGCGCTGTCGCGCGGATGGATCCGGCGCTTCTGTTGCTGCTGCGTTGAGGGGGTGATCCCCCCGACGCAGGACACGCCGTGAACCCTTCCATGGGGGCTCGATGGCGCCATCCTTGGCGCCAACGGTCCTGCGTCGGGGGCATCACCCCCTCCTGACAGGTCATGGCGCGCGGCCAGCAAGGTCAAGGGCAGAGCGGAAGCCCGGACGCCCGGACGCCCGGACGCCCGGACATTCGTCCCCCCCCCCCAAAAAAAACACCCCGGCCGAAGCCGGGGCGTGCCCTTGGAGAGGGACTTGGGCTCAGTACTGGGCGTTGAGGCTGACGCCCGAGAAGGTGCTGTACCCCTTCACCCGGACGTGCCAGGTGCCGGCAGCGGGGTTGTTGATGGTGCAGGTTTCGTTGTTGCCGCTCAGGTACGGGCGGCAGGTGTAGGTCGTGTCGGTCGGGGCGCTGCCCTGGCGCACGTACAGGTCGGCATCACCGCTGCCGCCACTGATCGCCACGCGCAGCTGTGAACGGCCGGCCGGCACCTGTACCGTGTAGCTGAGCGAAGCACCGCTGGCCGCGCCCAGGCCGGTCACCGGGACGTTGTTCTGCAGCACCGTGCCACCTGGGTCCGGGTTGGTGCCGCCGCCGGTGCCGTTGATGGCCGCGGTGACCGCCGCATCGGCGTCGATGATGCCCGCACCGCAGCCGCCCGAGCAGGCGCCCGGCAGTGCACGCGCGGTGCTCTTGATGATGCTTTCCACCTGCGCCGGGCTCAGCGGCGAGGGCGCCACCGACTGCATCAGCGCCACGACACCGGCCACGTGCGGCGCCGCCATCGAGGTGCCGTTGTAGGACGCGTAGGTCGCGCTGGCCGGCACCGTGGTGCCGGTGTTGAGGGTCGAGAGAATGTTCGCGCCCGGCGCGGAGATGTCGATGCCGGTGCCGTAGTTGGAGAAGCTGGCCTTGGCGCCGGCCGAGGTCACCGCAGCGACCGCCACGACGTTGGCGCAGTTGGCCGGTACCGAGGTGGAGACATTGGACGACTCGTTGCCGGCGGCCACCACCACGGTGGTGCCACGGCCGACCGCGCCGTTGATGGCGTTCTGGTAGGTGGTCGAACAGGTGCCGCCGCCACCGAGCGACATGTTGATGACCTCGGCCGGGTTGGCATTGGCCGGCACGCCGCTGACCGTGCCACCCGAGGCCCAGGTGATGGCATCGACGATGTCGGAGGTGTAGCCGCCGCACTTGCCGAGCACGCGCACCGGCACGACCTTGGCGTTGAAGGCAGTACCGGCCACGCCGGTGCTGTTGTTGGTCACCGCGGCGATGGTGCCGGCCACGTGGGTACCGTGCCAGCTGGAGTCGGACGCGGGGTAGCCGGCGCCGCACTCGTTGGCGGCGTACCAGTCACCTTCGTCGTTCGGGTTGTTGTCGCGGCCACCGCCATCGCGTGCCATCGCGGCATCGCTGATGAAGTCGTAGCCGGGCAGGATGTTGGCGTTCAGGTCCGGGTGGCTGGTGATGCCGGTATCGATGACGGCCACGACCACGCCGGTGCCGGTGGCCTTGTCCCAGGCCGGGCGCACGTTGATCGAGGCGTTGGAGGTGCCGAAGCCCCACTGCTCGCTGAGGCGGGCGTCATTGGGGGTCAGCGTGGCGCGCATGATCTGGTCGACTTCCACGTACTCGACGTTCGGGTCGGCGGCGAGCTTGCGCATCAGCAGCTCGGATTCGGCCTGGTCCAGCGCGCGGTCGGAGCGCACCACGCTCGGACCGGTGGCCAGGCGGCGGACCTGCTGCAGGCCGAGGGCGCGACCCTGGGCGCTGGGCAGGCCGGCGGCGGCGGTCTTCAGCGACGAGGCCAGTGCGGTGGTGTTGGCCACCAGCTGGTTGCCGTCCTTGTACTTGACGATGAACTGCTGGTGCACCGGCGCGGACTTCAACCCGCTGAGCTGGACATCGCCAGCGAAGGCCGGGGCGGCCAGCAGCAGGGAGGTGACGACGGAAGCACTGAGAACCACCCACGACTTGCGCAGGCGCGGTTGCGAAACCTGGGACATCGGAATTTCCCTTTCTAGTGGTGTGAATGCCGGAATCGGCAGAAGCACCGGCCCGAGCGCGCGATGGAGGTGTACACGCATGGCTCGAAGTCCGGTCAGTCAGCGGATTCCCCTGCGACCCGCCGTACCGTTGACGCTAAT
Organism: Stenotrophomonas sp. S41; assembly: GCF_016624625.1. Classification (NCBI taxonomy): domain Bacteria; kingdom Pseudomonadati; phylum Pseudomonadota; class Gammaproteobacteria; order Lysobacterales; family Lysobacteraceae; genus Stenotrophomonas; species Stenotrophomonas sp. S41. The sequence continues at coordinate 5,732 of NZ_JACVTV010000047.1, forward strand.
GGCCTGAAACGGACTCCACAAGATTTTCAGCGTCTTTTCAGTAACGTGAAATGTCTGATCTGAGACGTTTTGGGTGTAGGGTTTGTGAAGGTGAAGGAACTTTCACGTCACCTCGACAGACATGAACGGGACTTTGAGTGTCCACCCATGTCTTTGCCGACATCGGCAGGCAGCCTGCCGGAGATGGTTGCTGAAACGCAGAAAGCCCGTCGCGGGGACGGGCTTTCCGGGTACGGCAGCCGAGCGTGGGCCCGGCTCTACAGTTCAGTGCGGGCGATCAGCCCAGCTTGACCAGCCAGTTGTGGCGGTCCGGCTGGCGGCCGTACTGGATGTCGGTCAGCTCCTTGCGCAGCGACATGGTCACTTCGCCGGCCGGGGCGTTGATGTCGCCCACCGAGAAGCCTTCGCCCTTGAGCTGGCCGATCGGAGTGACCACCGCGGCGGTACCGCAGGCGAACACTTCGGCGATGTCACCGGAGGCCACGCCGTTCTTCCACTCGTCGATGGTGACCTTGCGCTCTTCGACCTTCATGCCGCGGTCGCGGGCCAGCTGCAGGATGCTCTCGCGGGTGATGCCCTCGAGGATGCTGCCGGACAGTTCCGGGGTGACCAGGGTGCCGTCCTTGTAGACCAGGAAGACGTTCATGCCGCCCAGTTCTTCCAGGTACTTGCCTTCGACCGGATCCAGGAACAGCACCTGCGAGCAGCCCTGTGCCTGCGCCTTCTGCTGCGGCAGCAGCGAGGCGGCGTAGTTGCCACCGCACTTGGCCGCGCCGGTGCCGCCCTTGGCTGCACGCGCGTATTCGGTGGACAGCCAGATCGACACCGGGGCGACACCCTTGGCGAAGTACGGGCCGGCCGGGCTGGCGATGACGTAGTAGCCGGCCTTGTGCGCGCCGCGCACGCCGAGGAAGGCTTCGTCGCCGATCATGAACGGGCGGAAGTACAGGCTGGACTCATCGGCCGACGGCACCCAGGCGCTGTCCAGCGCGATCAGCTGCTTCAGCGATTCGACGAAGATCTCCACCGGCAGTTCCGGCAGCGCCAGGCGCTGCGCCGAACGCTGCAGGCGACGGCCGTTGGCATCCGGGCGGAAGGTCCAGATCGAACCGTCGGCGTGGCGGTAAGCCTTGATGCCTTCGAAGATTTCCTGGCCGTAGTGCAGGACGGCCGCGGCCGGGTCCAGCTGCAGCGGGCCATAGGCACGCACGTTGGCGTTGTGCCAGCCGGTGTCCTTGTCCCAGCGCACTTCCACCATGTGATCGGTGAAGTGCAGGCCGAAGCCCGGCTTCTCCAGGATCTGGGCGCGCTCTTCAGCGCTGCGCGGGTGGTCCGAACGGGTGACGGCGAAGCTGGGAATGGACTGGGACACCGGAGGATTCCTGTTCTGGTTGCGGGTAGTGCCGGGCCCACCGTGCGGCGGGCCGTGGGTCAAAGCATGCCGGTTTCGAGCCGGGCGGCCTCGGACATCATGTGCTGGTTCCACGGCGGGTCGAACACCAGTTCGACATCGGCCTGGGCCACGGTCGGGACCATCTCGAGCTTGCTGCGCACGTCGTCGACGAGGATGTCGCCCATGCCGCAGCCCGGTGCGGTCAGGGTCATCTTCACGTCGATCTCGCGCTGGCCCTCGTCCAGGTGCTTGATCTCGACTTCATAGACCAGGCCCAGTTCGACGATGTTGACCGGAATTTCCGGGTCGAAGCAGGTGCGCAGCTGCTGCCACACCAGCTGTTCCACCTGTTCATCGGTGGCATCGGCGGGCAGTTCCAGCGGCGCCGGGGCCTCCTTGCCGATGGCGTCGCCGTCCTTGCCGGCGATGCGGAACAGGTTGCCTTCGACGAACACCGAATAGCTGCCGCCCAATGCCTGGGTGATATAGCCATAGCTGCCGGCGGGCAGGGTCACGGTGTCGCCCTGCGGGACCATCACGGCCTCGCAATCGCGTTCGAAGTGGACAGGTTCGCTGCTACGGGAATACATGGGGACCGATATGGGGCCGCGGCCGAAGCCACGCAAGACGGCATTCTAGCCCAGCCGCCCTGCCCCCGCCGGTGCACTGCGACAAACCACAGTATCCTGTGGGTGTCCTTCAGGAAGCTTCGATGTCCTCCAATGCCGCGCGTGCCAGGACCGTCACCTGGCTTTGGCCCTTCATGCTGCTGCTGGGTCTGGTTGTCGCCCCGATGGTCTGGGTGCTGCTGGCCCTGATGACCGGCCGCCAGGTCGGCTGGATGGCGGTACTGACCGCCCTGGAACTCACGTTCATGCTGCGCCTGGGCACGCTGGGCCCGGGCCGCCTGCGCATCGCGCTGGTGGTGCTGGGCACGGTGCTGGTGAGCGCGCTGGCCTACTGGTGCATCGCCAGCGCCTGGATGGGCGGCTCGATCGGCCTGAACCCGATGGATGCCGCCCTGCGGATGGGCCCGCACCTGGCGTGGACCCTGACCAGCCTGGCCAACGGCGCGGTTGAATGGATCTGGCTGGCGCTGGCCGTGGTCGTCGGTGCCTGGCTGGCGCGCTGATTCACACGGGTGCCGGTAGCGGCGGGCCATGCCCGGCGAGCGCAGCGGCCGACGCAGAAAGCCGCCGGGCATGGCCCGGCGCTACCGGTACAGCCTCAATGCCCGCCGTCGAGCGCCTTCAGTTCGCTCACCAGCGACGCTGCGGCTTCGGCGCCATCGCCGTACAGCATGCGGGTGTTGTCGGCGTAGAACAGCGCATTCTCGATGCCGGCAAAGCCGGTGCCCTTGCCGCGCTTGATCACCACCACGTTGCGGGCGTTGACCACGTCCAGCACCGGCATGCCGTAGATCGGGCTGGCCGGGTCGGTGCGTGCCACCGGGTTGACCACGTCGTTGGCACCGATCACCAGCACCACGTCGGTGTTGGCGAATTCGGGGTTGATGTCGTCCATGTCGGCGATCAGGTCGTAGGGCACGCCCGCTTCGGCCAGCAGCACGTTCATGTGCCCGGGCATGCGCCCGGCCACGGGGTGGATGGCGAACTTCACCTTCACCCCGCGCTGGCCCAGCCGCTGCGCCAGTTCCCAGATTTTGTGCTGGGCCTGGGCCACGGCCATGCCGTAGCCGGGCACGATCACCACGCGCTCGGCGAAGGCCATCATCGCCGCCACGTCGGCCGCTTCGATCGGCTTCTGCGAGCCAGTGATCGCCTGCGCTTCGCCACCGGCGCCAGCGCCGAAGTTGGAGAACAGCACGTTGCTGATCGGCCGGTTCATCGCCTTGGCCATCAGCCGCGTCAGCAGGATGCCGGCCGCGCCGACCATCATGCCGGCGATGATCAGCGCCTCGTTGCCCAGCACGTAGCCTTCGAAGGACACCGCCAGGCCGGTGAACGCGTTGTACAGCGAGATCACCACCGGCATGTCGGCGCCGCCGATGGGCAGGGTCATCAGCACGCCCAAGGCCAGCGCCAGCACGAAGAAAGCAACGATGGACCAGGTGCTGAGCGTGCTGGCAGCGATGATCGCCAGCACCACCACGGCCAGCGCCACCAGCAGGTTCAGCGCCTGCTGGCCGGGCCAGGTGACGCGCTTGTCCAGGCGACCGTCGAGCTTGGCCCAGGCGATGACCGAACCGGACAGCGACACCGCGCCGATGGCCGCGCCGACCACCGCCAGCAGCAGCATGGTGGCCGAGGGCTGGCGCGCGGCCAGGTCGGCCAGCGCCTGTGCGCTCCAGTGGCTGGTATCGCGGTTGGCCAGGAAGGCATAGCGCAGCAGTTCCACCGCGCCGATGGCCGCGGCCGAGCCACCGCCCATGCCGTTGTAGAGCGCCACCATCTGCGGCATGTCGGTGATGGCGACCTTGCCGGCCGACCACCAGGCCAGGCCGGCGCCGAGCAGCAGGGCCACCAGGATCAGCGGCACGTTGTGCAGTTCGGGCAGGAAGAAGGTGGCCACCGTGGCCAGCAGCATGCCCAGCCCGGCCCAGCGGATGCCGCTGCGCGCGGTCAGCGGCGAGGCCATGCGCTGCAGGCCGAGCAGGAACAGGGTGGCGGCCACCAGGTAGCTGGCCTTGACCAGCCAATCGAGCAGTTCGACGGTGCTGATGTTCAAGCCTGCGGCTCCTTCGGTTCGTCCTTGCCACCCTTGGGTGCGCTCGGCTTGAACATTTCCAGCATGCGCGCGGTGACCACGTAGCCACCGGCGGCATTGCCGGCACCCAGCACCACGGCGAGGAAGCCCAGGGCCTTCTCCAGCGGTGTCTGCGCGTGGCCCAGCACCACCATCGCGCCGATCAGCACGATGCCGTGGATGAAGTTGGAACCCGACATCAGCGGGGTATGCAGGATGACCGGCACCCGCGAAATGATCACGTGGCCCGCGATTGCGGCCAGCATGAAGATGTACAGCGCCACGAACCCGTCACTCATCGGCAACGCCTCCCGCTCTGTCTTCGTCGCCCCATCATAACCACGGGCTGAACCCGACGCGTACTCCGGTCAACCAAAGCCGCGCTCACGCGTTGTCGATGGTGACCCCGAGCGAGGAACCGTACCCTGTGCTGGTGAGCAGCCCCCTCCCCCCGACCGCCGACGCCGATGCCCTGCCGGCATCGCTGGACGCGTTCCTGGCCAGCGTCGGCCCGCGCGCCTTCCGCTTCGCCGAGGCCGGCCTGCGCCAGCGCGAGGATGCGCTGGACGCGGTGCAGGACGCCCTGCTGCGCATGCTGGACTACGCCGACAAGCCGGCCGCCGAATGGGCGCCGCTGTTCTGGAGCATCCTGCGCCGGCGGGTGATCGACCTGCAGCGCCGGCGCCGCTTCCGCCTGCCGTTCTGGCGCGACAACCACGATGCCGACGGTGCCGACATCGACTGGGCCGACCCCGGCCCGGACCCGGCGCAGGCGCATGAGCAGCGCCAGCAGTACCAGCAGCTGGTGCAGGCGCTGCGCACCCTGCCCGCCCGCCAGCGCGAAGCCTTCACCCTGCGCGTGCTGCAGGACCTGGACGGGGCCACCACTGCCGCCGCCATGGGCTGCAGCGAAGGCGCGGTAAAGACCCATCTGGCACGCGCCCGACAGGCGCTGCAGGATTACCTGGAGAACCACCCGTGAACCGCTCTCTGCCCTCCGATGACGCCCTGCGCAGCCTGCACGCGCAGTCGCTGCAGTCGCTGTCGCCGGCCACCCTGGCGCGCCTGCGCCACGCCCGCCACGGCGCCCACGCGGCGCACCGGGGGCGCTGGCGCTGGTGGCTGGCCAGTGCCTGTTCGCTGGTGATGGCGCTGGGCATCGGCGTGCAGTTCACCGGCCCGGGCACGCACACCGGCCCGGCACCGGCACCGACGGTGGCCGCGGTGGAAGACAACAGCGCGCTGTACGACGAGAATCCCGACATGTACCTGTGGCTGGGCGACACCGACCTGGCGATGGAGTGAGAACCATGCTGCGACGCCCCACCCTGCCCCTGCTGTTCGCCCTGACCCTGCTGCCGGCCGCGCCACTGCTGGCACAGACGACCGCGCCTGCACCTGCGCCCGCCGCGAGCGCCGCGCTGCCGAACTGGGAGCAGCTCAATCCGGCCCAGCGCGAAGCGCTGCTGGCGCCGCTGCGTGACCGCTGGAACGGCGCCGATGCCGGCCAGCGCCAGCGCATGCTCTCGCACGGCCAGCGCTGGCAGTCGATGAGCCCGGAAGAACGCGACAAGGCCCGCCGCGGCCTGCGCCGCTTCGAGCACATGAGCCCGGAACAGCGAGAGCAGGCGCGCGCGCTGTTCGGCCAGATGCGCACGCTGAGCCCGGCCCAGCGCGATGCGCTGCGCGAGCGCTGGACGGACATGACGCCGGAACAGCGCAAGGAATGGGTGCGGGAGAATCCGCCGCCGGCGAAGGCGCGGTAAATGGGTAGCGCCGGGCCATGCCCGGCGGATCCTGTGCGGGCCGCTGCGCTCGCCGGGCATGGCCCGGCGCTACCGCTTCACGCCTGCCAGCGCGTCTTCGCCAGCAGTTCGTCTTCCCAGTCGAAGCCCAGCTGCCCGCCCTGCGCGAACAGGGTGACGAAGTTCAGCAGGTTGCGCGCGTACATCTCGCTGGCCTGGGTGGCGCCGCGGCTGGCCAGGTTCAGCGGGCCATCGATGGCCACGCCCTGGTGGTCGATGCACTGGCCCGGCTGGGTCAGCGCGCAGTTGCCGCCGCTCTCGGCGGCCAGATCGACGATCACGCTGCCCACCGCCATGCCCTCGACCATCGCCGCGGTGACGATGGTGGGTGCTGCCCGGCCCGGCACGGCCGCGGTGCAGATCACCACGTCCACGCTGCGCAGATGGTCGGCCAGCCGGCGCTGCTGCTCGGCGCGCTCCTCGTCGGTCAACGCGCGCGCATAGCCGCCCTCGCCCGCCGCGCTCACCCCCAGGTCGAGGAAGCGCGCACCCAGCGACTGGATCTGTTCACGGGTTTCCGGGCGCACGTCGAAGCCTTCCACCTGCGCGCCGAGACGGCGCACGGTGGCGATCGCCTGCAGGCCGGCCACGCCGGCACCGATCACCAGCACCTTGGCCGGGCGCACGGTACCGGCCGCCGTGGTCAGCATCGGGAAGAAGCGCGGCGCGCGCTCGGCGGCGATCAGCGCGGCCTTGTAGCCGGCCATGCCGGCCTGCGAACTGAGCACGTCCATGGCCTGCGCACGCGTGGTGCGCGGCAGCTGCTGCAGCGGGAACAACAGCAGGCGGTCATCGCCGGCCAGCGCCGCCAGCGATGGGTCGCTGGCCGGAGTGAGCAGGCCGACCACGCTGGCGCCCGGCTTGAGCTGGGCCAGCACCGCCGCCGGTGGCGCCTGCACGCACAGCAGGATGTCGATCTCGCTCCAGCGGCCGGCGTCGAAGGCGCGCGCGCCGGCATCGTCATAGGCGGCATCAGGGAAGCCCGCGGCCAGTCCGGCGCCGGCTTCGTACCAGACGGTGATGCCCAAGGCCCCAAGCTTGCGCGCCGTTTCCGGCGTCAGTGCCACGCGCCGTTCGCCCGGCGCGGTCTCCTTCATCCCCAGCAACGCCACGGCCATGCAGGTCCCCGCTGATCGGTGAGTTTTCCCGATCCTAGCAGGCGGCCACCCCTCAGTGCAGGGTGGCGCTGCCCGGGTCCAGGCGGTCGATCACGCCCTGCATGGCGCTGTCGAAGGCGCCGTCGTCGACGTGGGCGCGCAGGCGGCCCAGCCGCACCATCACCGCCAGTTCTTCCGGCGAGGCCACGCAGAAGCGCACGCCGCGGCGGTTGACGAACAGCAGGCGCGCGGAGATCGGGCTGATCCAGGACAGCTTGCCGGCCTGGACCTTGCCGTCCTTGTCGACGAAGTCCAGCCAGTTGCCGATTTCCATGCGACGGAAGCGATCGGCGTCGGCATTGTCGAAATCATCGGTATCGACCTGCCCGGCCAGCTCCACGGCGCTGGCTTCGGGCACCGGCGCGGTCGGCAGCGCGACCTGCGGCAGTTCCGGCAGCGCGCGCTGCAGTTCCGGCCGCGATTCGGCAATGCCCTGCAGGGTGCCGTGCAGCGCATCGATGGCGGCCGAGGCCGCATCACCGTGCACGCCGACACTGGCGAACACCTTGGCCAGCACCGGCTGCCAGGCCTGCAGCCACGGCTTGCCGATGATGTGCCGGCGTGCCTCGGCCACTTCCTCCAGCAGGCCATCGCCCAGGCTGAGTGCCTCGGCCACCGACGCGCCGTCCTCGCCCTCGCGCAGCAGCGCCAGGGTCAGGTGGTGCTGCCACGGCTGGCGCAGGAACTCGGCGATCGCCGGCGGCAGGGTGGCATCACCGATGCGGCGGTCCAGTTCGGCACCGGCGCGGTTGCGGGCCATCTCCAGCTTTTCCTGGCCACGCTGCGTTTCGGCGGCGCGGCGCTCGGCGATTTCCACGCGGCGGCGATGCTGCAGCAGGAAATCGCGGAATTCTTCTTCCAGGGTGAGGAAGATCGCCAGGTTCTCGTTGAACTCGGCGACCAGGCGCTCGATGATCTCCTCGACCTTGGCCATCAGCATGCGCTCGGCCTGGCTTTCGCCGGTGTTGCCTTCGCAGGCCTCGGCCAGCGAATTGAGCAGCTTGCGGGCCGGATGGGTCTTCTGCACGAACATGCGGCGGTCGAGCATGGCGACCTTGACGAAGGGCACCACCAGGCGGCCGATCAGCTCGCGCGAGCGGCCTTCCAGTTCGCGTTCGTCCAGCATCACGTCGAACAGCATGCCGACCAGGTCGATCGCATCCTCGTCCTGCGGGTCCAGCCGGGTCTGGCCGGGGTCCACGCCGAGGCGGGTGGCGTTGGACAGCACTTCGCTCTTCAGCCGCTGCGCCAGCGATTCACCGTCCTCGCCGATGGCCGCGCGCAGGGTCGCGCTGGGCGTGGCCTGCAGCAGCGACAGCACCGACATCATCTCGCGCTGGCTGAGCGGGCGATGCTGGCCCACCGCCACCTGCGCGGCCGACGTGGCGTCCTCGCGGACATGCCGGGTCTGCTGCAGCAGTTCGTGCAGCGCCTCCAGCAGCATGCCCTGCTGGCCAGGATAGGCTTCGCCCGACCCGGCCGACCCGGCCGGCGCGCCGCCGGGCATGCCATGTTCGCCGGGCAGCTGCTGCATGTGGCCGCGACGCTCGGACCAGCGCGCGGCAAACCGCTGCGCCCAGGCCGGTGCGGCCTGCTCCTCGTCACTGAAATCGGTCTCGAAGCCCGACGTCTGGCGCTGCTCGACCAGGTCGTCCAGCCCGTGTGGGGCCTGCGGTGGCGGGGCCGCCGACAGCGGTCGCCGCGGGGCGCCCATCTGCGGCATCACACCGGCAGCCGCCAACTGCTCGTCCAGCTTCTCGTAGATGCGGCCCACCGGCGAGCGCATGTCGCGCTCGCACAGCTTGATCAGCACCAGGTGCACTTCCGGGGCCAGCTCGCAGCCGGCAAAGGCCTGGTGGATGGCCACGCCCAGGTGCTCGGGGCTGATCGGATCGAGGTCGGCGTCCAGCTCCAGACCGCCGACCAGCCAGCCGAGGCGGCGATCGAGGCGGGCCAGCACCGGCTTGAAATTGCGCAGCAGCACGGTGGCGAAGTTGCGCACCGCCAGCCGCGATTCCAGGACATGCTCGGGAATGAGGCTCAGGCTTTCCTCGGCCGGCCCGGAGAGGGTGGCTTCGGCGGACAGCGGATGGCCGTCGGCCAGCGCGGCCCAGGCCTGGTCCAGGTGGGCGGCAAAGGCCGCGGTGATCTCGTCCCGGCGCCGGCGCAGTTCGCGCATGGCATCCAGGAACAGCAACTGCGACGAGCCGGCATTGCCGGCTCGATCGAACAGGGCATCGTCAAACCGCGCCAGCGCCGCGCCGAAAGCCTGGCCCAGCGCGGGCAGGACAGCGTCCCGCGCACGCTGGAGCTGGTCCGGGTCACGACCCGACGATCCCATCTGAGTGGGCGCACTCATCATTCGGGAAGGCTCCCCACCTTCTCTGATACGACAGACATGATGGACATCGCGACGACCGGTACACCCCATGTACCGGATCGTCGATGGTAGGCCGGCCAGCCCGTCACGGACAGTGAAACAGTCCTCACTTCAAACCTCACGACCGGCGGCCCGGCAAGACGGATATCCTAAGCCGTGCGGGACCTGCGAGGCGAGGGGAAGGGCTCGCCGGATGCCCGGCAGTGGCATGACGTTCATCACAGTTTGATATTGAAAGGGCAAACACGACGCAGGCAGCGTCACCAACTGCCCCGACTATAATCTTCAGCCCGTGATGACCGGTTCAGACTCCATGCCCGACCCCGCAGCCCTGCTCGCCCTCGACGCCCGCCGTTCGGTGCCCTCGCGGCAGCTGGGCGAGCCCGGCCCGGACCCGGCCACCCTGCTGCGCATGCTGCAGTCGGCCGTCCGCGTGCCCGACCACGGCAAGCGCGTCCCGTTCCGTTTCCTGAAGATTGCCGGCGATGCCCGTCACACCCTGGGGGATTTACTGGTCGAACGCAGCCGCCAGCGCGATCCGCAGGCCGGCGAGGCGGTATTCGAAAAGGACCGCCAGCGCTTCAGCCACGCCCCGGTGGTGATCGTGGTGGTGGCCAGCCCGCGCCCGGACGCCAAGGTGCCCGAGCAGGAGCAGCTGATGACCGCCGGCTGTGTCTGCTTCGCCCTGCTGCAGGCCGCCCAGGCACTGGGCTTCGGCGCGCAGTGGCTGACCGCGTGGATGGCCTTCGACCCCGCCGTGCATGCCCACCTGGGCCTGGCCGAGGGCGAAGGCATCGCCGGCTTCATCCATATCGGCACCCCCAAGGCCGACGTGCCCGAGCGCGAGCGGCCGGACGCCGCGGCCCTGCTGCAGGACTGGACCGGCCAGTGAGCGCCGTGAATGCCGTGCCGCTGCCGCCACCGCTGTACCTGGTGGATGCCAGCATCTATGTGTTCCGTGCCTGGCATTCGCTGCCGGACGAGTTCCAGGACAGCCAGGGCTGGCCGACCAATGCGGTGCACGGGTTCGCCCGCTTCCTGCTGGACCTGCTCGAGCGCGAGCGCCCCCGGCACATCGCCATCGCCTTCGACGAAGCGCTGGACAGCGGCTTCCGCCACCGCCTGTATGCGGCCTACAAGGCCAACCGCGACCCGGCGCCGGAAGCGCTGAAGCGCCAGTTCGTGCACTGCAAGGCGCTGTGCGCGGCGCTGGGCCTGGTGGTGCTGGCCCACCATGACTACGAGGCCGACGACCTGATCGGCAGCGCACTGCACCAGCACCGGCACAGCCATCGCGGCCTGATCATTTCCGCCGACAAGGACCTGTCGCAGCTGCTGCTGGACCACGACGAACAGTGGGACTACGCACGCAACCAGCGCTGGGACGTGGCCGGGGTGAAGGCGCGGCACGGCGTGCACGCGCACCAGATCGCCGATTACCTGGCGCTGTGTGGCGATGCGGTGGACAACATTCCCGGGATCAGCGGTGTCGGCGCCAAGTCGGCGGCGGTACTGCTGGCCCACTTCGGCAGCATGGACGCGCTGTACGAACGCCTGGACGAAGTGCCGTTCCTGCGCCTGCGCGGCGCCGCACAGATGGCCGTGCGCCTGCGCGAGCAGCGCGACCACGCCCAGCTCTGGCGGCAGCTGACCACCATCGCGCTGGACGCGCCGCTGGAAGGTTGCCAGCCGGGCCTGCTGCGCCAGGCGGCGGACCCGGAGCTGCTGGGCGGCCTGTGCCAGGCGCTGCGCTTCGGCCCTCTCACCCGCCGGCGCCTGTTCAGCGCCGCAGGCGTCAACGATCCCGGTTCGGCCACCGCGGCCGGTCCCGACCATTCCCTCCCCTCCTCCAGCGAGCCCGCATGAGCCAGAGAAACACCGAAGCCCCGCGCGTCGTCTACGAAGGCAAGTACCAGCGCATGGTCGTGCGCGGCACGTGGGAATACAGCGAACGCACCCATGCCGGTGGCCTGGCGGCGATCATCATCGCGGTCACCCCCGAGGACAAGGTGGTGTTCGTCGAACAGTTCCGCGTGCCGCTGCAGTCGGCCACCATCGAGATGCCGGCCGGCCTGGTCGGCGACATCACGGCGGGCGAGTCGATTGAAGCGTCGGCCGTGCGCGAGCTGGAAGAAGAAACCGGCTGGACCGCCGAGCACGCCGAAGTGCTGATGATCGGCCCGACGTCCTCCGGCGCCAGCAGCGAGCAGATCGCCTTCGTCCGTGCCACCGGCCTGCGCCGCATCGGCGAGGGCGGCGGCGATGACAGCGAAGACATCACCGTGCACGAGATTCCGCGCGCGCAGGCCGCCGCCTGGCTGGTGCAGAAGATGGGCGAAGGCTACGCGCTGGACGCCAAGCTCTGGGCCGGCCTGTGGATGATCGAGCACCACCTGGATGGACGCCCGCGTGGCTGATGCCGACCTGCACGTGGCGCCGGCCCTGCTCGGTGCCGACGATCCCGCGATCTACACGATCCACCGTGCGCAGGGTGCATCTCCCTTCCTGCTGCTGGCCGACCACGCCGGCCAGCAGATCCCGCGCGCGCTGCATGGCCTGGGCCTGGCGCAGGCCGAGCTGGACCGCCACATCGGCTGGGACATCGGCATCGCCGGCACCACCCGCGCACTGGCCGGGCTGCTGGATGCCTGGGCCATCGAACAGACCTATTCGCGGTTGCTGATCGACTGCAACCGGCCGCTGGCCTCGCCCACGCTGATCCCGGAAGTGAGCGACCACACCGTGGTGCCGGGCAATGCCGGGCTGTCGGCGGCACAGCGGCAGCAGCGCATCGATGCCATCCACGCGCCGTATCACGCACGCATCGGCGCCGAACTGGATGCACGCCGCGATGCCGGCCGCCCCACCCTGCTGGTGATGATGCACAGCTTCACCCCGGCGATGAACGGCGCGGCGCGGCCGTGGCACGCCGGCGTGCTGTACCACCGGGACACGCGCTTCGCCCAGGCACTGCTGCAGGCGCTGCACGATGAAGGCGACCTGGTGGTGGGCGACAACGAACCGTATTCGGTAAGCAGCACCAGCGACTACGCGGTGCCGGTGCATGGCGAAGGCCGTGGCCTGGTGCATGTGGAGCTGGAGATCCGCCAGGACCTGATTGCCGATGTGGCCGGGCAGCAGGCCTGGGCGGAACGGTTGGCGCGGATCTTCAGCGCGTTGCAGCCGGCGTTGCTGGCGGCCGGGTAATCGTCATCAACGCAATACGGGCGCGTCCATCCACGGGAACGACTTGAACCCGTACACCTGTACGGTCGCGCCGATCGCTTCGAACTGATCCTTGATGGCCTGCGCGCGGTTGCGATCCAGGGCTTCGCCCAGCAGCAACGGCAACGCACGGCAGCGTGCCAGCGATTCACCCACCGACACCTCGTGCAGGTGCGCCACGGCCTGCGCGGTGGCCTTCAGCTGTTCGTCCACACATGCCAGCAGCTGCAGATCGAACGAGGCAAAGATGCCCGCGCCTACGCCGGCATCGCGCGCGGCGGCCTGGTCTGCGGCCGTGGCCTCACCCAGTGCCTCGTCGATGCCTTCGATCTGCTGGAACGCGTCGTACTCGTGGTAGTACGCCAGCGCCTGCGCGTACGCGGCCAGCGTGGACAACGGGCGCTGCCGCTTCTGCACGTCGAGCACGTCGGCGAACGTGGCCGGCTCCAGGTAGGTGGACAGGCCCAGCGCGCGCGCCTCGGCCGGCACCTCGCTGTCATCGTCGAACGCGGTCTCCTCGTCGGGCGGCAACCAGAACCGCGCCTGCAGCAGGTCACCGTCGGTGGCATGCACCCAGCCGAAGGACGCGTACACGCCATGGTCGTCGTTGCAGGCGGCAAACGCGTGCAGGGTCTGTTGCAGGTCCAGCAGTTCGATCATGCGTTGTTGGCCTGGCCATCGAGGGATCCGCAGTCTACCGGTGCCGGGCGCAGGCCCAGCGCGATGATCACGCCGAACAGGGCGAACAGCGCGGCGCCGTACTCGGCACGCACCAGCCCGGCCAGCGCACTGGGCGAGCCTGCAACGCCGGCGCCGGCATTGGCCACCATCACCAGCACCGCAAGCCCCAGGGCCCCACCGATCTGCTGCGCGGTTGCCGCCATGCCAGATGCGACACCCTGCTGCGCGGCCGGCACGCCCTGCCCGGCCACGATCCACATCGAGGTCCAGGTCATGCCCTGGCCGATGCTCAGCACCACCACGCCCGGCAGCAGCGGCCAGAAGTTCGAGGCGTGCGGGAGTGTTGCTGCGATCCAGGCGATGCCGACGGCGCCGGCCAGCTGGCCGAGCACCAGCACCTTGCGTGCACTCCAGCGCTTCAATGCCCACTCGGCCAGCTGGATGCCGACCGTGCACACCGCCGTCGCCGGCAGGAAGGCCAGGCCGGCCTGCAGCGGACTCCAGCCGTAGCCATCCTGGAAATACAGCGCCATGAAGTAGTACTGCACGCCGTAGCTGCTCATGAAGGCGAAGGTGAGGCCGAGCGCGGCGCGCAGGCCGGGCAGGCGCAGCAGCGCGAACTGCATCAGCGGGTCGCGGCTGCGCTGTTCGATCTGCACGAAGGCCACCAGCAGCAGCACCGACAGCAGCAGGCAGCCCAGCGTGGCCGGCGCGGTCCAGCCCCACTCCGGCCCCTGCACCAGGGTGGTCACCAGCAGGCTGCCGCCGAGGGTGACGGTGATGCAGCCGGCCAGATCGAACGAGCGACCCTGCGCGCGCGGACCATCGGCCGGCAGCCACGCACCGGCGGCAACGGCGCAGGCGGTGGCCAGCGGCACGATCACCGCCAGCACGGCCGGCCAGCCGAACGCCTGGGTCAGCACGCCGCCGAGCAGGGTGCCCAGCGCCAGGCCGACCGCGCTGGCCATGCTCCAGATCGCCAGCGCGCGGTTGCGCACGGGGCCCTCGGCGTACAGCGTGTTGATCAGCGCCAGCGTGGCCGGGAACAGCAGTGCGGCACCGATGCCCTGCGCCGCGCGCGCGATGATCAGCAGCGTGGCGTTCGGCGCCAGCGCGCCCAGCAGCGAGGCCAGCGCGAACAGCAGCATGCCCAGCCGGTAGAAGCGGCGGCGCCCGATCAGGTCGGCGGCGCGTCCGCCCAGCAGCAGACTGCCACCGAAGGCCACGGTGTAGGCACTGACCACCCACTGCAACTGCTGCGCGTTGATCTGCAGCGCGCGGCCCATGTCATGCAGGGCGACGAAGATGATGGTGGCGTCCAGGGCGATGATCAGCTGGGCGGTGGCCAGCAGGGTCAGCGCCCAGCGCGGGTACTTGAGAGGGGGCATCGGCGGCGGTGGATCGGTGGGGGAACGCAGTCTCATTGATGCGGCGTCATCAATAAACCCCTGCCTGACCATATCTGTCATGATTTTCGGCATGAATGGATCCTCGTTGGACCTCAATGCCGTGCGCATGCTGGTGCAGGTGGCCGAGGCACGCAGCTTCACCGTCGCTGCCGGGCAGCTGGGCCTGAGCCAGTCCGGGCTGTCGCGCGCCATCGGCCGGCTGGAGGCCACACTGGGGGTGAAGCTGCTGCAGCGGAACACCCGCAACGTGGCGCTGACCCCGGATGGGCGCCAGTTCGTCGACCAGGTGGCGCCGCTGCTGTGCGGCCTCGAGGATGCCGAGCGGCAGCTGGCTGACCGTCCGTGCACGCCGTCGGGCACGCTGAAGATCAGCGCGCCGTCGATGTTCGGGCGCAAGGTGCTGGTGCCGCTGCTGGGCCCGTTGCTGCAGCAGCACCCGCAGCTGCAGGTGGACGCAGTGCTCAGTGATCGCCTGGTCGATCTGGTCGAGGAAGGCTTCGATGCCGCGCTGCGCACCGGTGTGATTGCCGACCAGCGCATCGTGGCGCGGCCGCTGCGGCCGCTGCGCTGGGTGACCGTGGCCAGCCCGGCCTACCTGGCGCGTTGCGGTACGCCGGGGGATATCGCCGCGCTGCACAACCATGCCTGCCTGGCGGTACGCAACCTGCGCAGCGGACGCGTGGTGGACTGGCAGTTCCGGCAGGACGGCCCGCTGTGCGACTTCACCCCGCCGACGCGGATGGTGTTCGACAGCGGCGATCCGCTGGTGGAAGCGGCCATCGCCGGCATCGGCATCGTGCAGGTGATGGATTTCGCGGTGGCAGATGCACTGGCCGACGGTCGCCTGCAGCGCGTGCTGCAGCGGTTTGAAGGCCGCAGCCGCGAGCTGTCGCTGATCTATCCGCCTTCGCGGCAGCATTCGCCGAAGCTGCAAGTGCTGGCCGACGCGCTGCTGGCCGGCGACTGGTAGATCCACGCCGCGCGTGGATGGGGTTCGGTTACGCGGTCGAACCGGGGTCAGAGCCCTTTCCGCGGGAAAGGGATCCGACCCCTTGCCGGCCAGCGGCCGGCACTACCGGGTGCGGTAGATCCACGCCGTGCGTGGATGGGGTTCCGAACCAGGGTCAGAGCCCTTTCCGTGGGAAAGGGATCCGACCCCGTGGGCATCAGGCGAAGCTGTCGGTGGCGCGCACCAGCGCGTCCACGTTCTCCGCTTCGAACGCCGAGTGACCCGAGGCCGGGGTGATCTCGAGCTTGGCCTTCGACCAGACCTTGGTCAGGTCCCAGGCGTTGGCCAGCGGGCACACCACGTCGTAGCGGCCGTGCACGATCACGCCCGGGATATCGGCAATGCGGTGCGCGTCGCGCAGCAGCTGGTCTTCCACTTCGAAGAAACCGCCGTTGACGAAGTAGTGGTTCTCGATGCGGGCAAAGGCCAGCGCGAAATGCGGGTCTTCGTGGCTGTTGATGAAGTCATCATCGACATGCAGGAAGCTGGTCGCGCCTTCCCACACCGCCCAGGCCTTGGCCGCTTCCAGGCGCGTGGTTTCGTCTTCGCTGGTCAGGCGGCGGTGGAAGGCCGAGATCAGGTCGTGGCGCTCCACGGCCGGGATCGGCTTCAGGTAATGCTCCCACGCATCCGGGAACAGGCGGTTGGCGCCTTCCTGGTAGAACCACTCCAGTTCCCAGCGGCGCAGCATGAAGATGCCGCGCAGGACCAGCTCGGTCACGCGCTGCGGATGGGTTTCGGCATAGGCCAGGGCCAGGGTCGAACCCCAGCTGCCGCCGAACACCTGCCAGCGGTCCACCTTCAGGTGTTCGCGCAGCTTCTCGATATCGGCAACGAGGTCCCAGGTGGTGTTGTCGACCAGGTCGGCATGCGGGGTGGAACGGCCGGCGCCGCGCTGGTCGAACAGGATGATGCGGTACTTCGACGGATCGTGGAACTGGCGCATCTTGTCGCTGCAGCCGCCGCCCGGACCACCGTGCAGCATCACCACCGGCTTGCCGTCCGGGTTGCCGCACTGTTCGAAGTACAGCGTGTGGCGGTCATCGACCTTCAGGGTGCCGACGTCGTAGGGGGTGATGGCGGGATACAGCGTACGCATGCTTGCAGCTCCAGGGTGATGCCCTGCCGAGGCAGGAGAACCTCCATTCTAGGCCGGGCGCTGGCCGAGGGTGATGCGGTCGCGCTGCTCCAGGTCCTGCGTGGTCTGCACCTGCGCATAGCCGGCCTGCTCGAACAGCGCGCGGATCGCCTCGCCCTGGTCCCAGCCGTGCTCGATCAGCAGCCAGCCGCCGGGCAGCAGGTGCGCCTGGCCGCCGGCGACGATGCGGCGGATGTCATCCAGCCCATCCAGGCCGGACGCCAGCGCGGTGGCCGGCTCGAAGCGCAGGTCGCCCTGCTGCAGGTGCGGGTCATCGCTGGCGATGTACGGCGGGTTGCTGGCGATCAGATCGAAGCGCTGGCCCTGCAGCGGCGCGTACCAGTCGTGCCCGCCTTCGGCGAAGCGCACGTTGCCCAGTTCATGGCGGGCGGCGTTGCGCGCGGCCATCGCCAGTGCGCCGGCGCTGGCGTCGGTGGCCAGCACCTGGGCCTGCGGGCGCTCACTGGCCAGGGCCAGGGCGATGGCGCCGCTGCCGGTGCCAAGGTCGGCCACCTGCAGGTCGCGATCGGCCGACAGGCGCTCCAGCGCCAGCTCGACCAGCAGCTCGGTTTCCGGGCGCGGAATCAGGGTGGACGGGTCGACGTCCAGGTCCAGCGTCCAGAAGCCGCGGCGGCCGGTCAGGTAGGCCACCGGTTCGCCGGCCACGCGGCGCGCCAGCAGGGCGTCGAAGGCGGCCAGATCGGTGGCGGGCAGCGGATCGGTGGCATGGGCGAACAGCCAGCTGCGCGGCCGGTCCAGCACGTGCAGCAGCAGCAGTTCGGCCTCGTGGCGGGCGTCGATGCCGCCGAGGCGGGCGCTGGCGTCGGCTACGGCCTGGCGCAGGGTGGGTTCTGTTTTGAAGGACATGCCTCAATTGTAGAGTCGAGCTTGCTCGACTGCGCCGGCAGAGCAGTCGAGCAAGCTCGACTCTACGGAGCGACGCAACCGAGCGTGGGCTCGGCTCTACAAACGCGGATTCATTCAGGTCCGGCGGGGCGGGATAAGGAGGGGCTATCGGCCCTTCTTCACGGCCCGCCACGATTTCCCTTGTCATACAACCACTTGCAGGATGGCGACGACCGGATTCATGGCAGGCTCATCGCATTTCAATAGACTGCATCTATCAAATAGATGAAATCAATGCATTGTTCTTATCACTGATGAATCGGTAACCTAGCTCCTGTCGATTCACCCACTCCCCTTCACCCAGAGGAAAAACGATGTCCCTCATCAACACCCAGATCCAGCCGTTCGAAGCCAACGCCTACCACAACGGCGAGTTCATCAAGGTTTCCGATGCCAGCCTGAAGGGCCAGTGGTCCGTCCTCATCTTCATGCCGGCCGCCTTCACCTTCAACTGCCCGACCGAGATCGAAGACGCCGCCGAGCATTACGCCGAGTTCAAGAAGGCAGGTGCCGAGGTCTACATCGTCACCACCGACACCCACTTCTCGCACAAGGTGTGGCACGAAACCTCGCCGGCCGTCGGCAAGGCCCAGTTCCCGCTGGTCGGCGACCCGACCCACAAGCTGACCCGCGCCTTCGGCGTGCACATTGAAGAAGAAGGCCTGGCCCTGCGCGGCACCTTCATCATCAACCCGGAAGGCGTGATCAAGACCCTGGAGATCCACTCCAACGAGATCGCCCGTGACGTCTCCGAGACCCTGCGCAAGCTGAAGGCTGCCCAGTTCACCGCCGCCAACCCGAACCAGGTCTGCCCGGCCAAGTGGAAGGAAGGCGAGAAGACCCTGACCCCGTCGCTGGACCTGGTCGGCAAGATCTAAAGCAGCACCGGCCTGCCGCGGCCCCACGCCGCGGTGCGCTCCTCATCCCCGTGCCGGCCCCACGCCGGCGTGGGGGTGAACCCAAGACAGCCGAGCAAGCAAGCCATCGCTCGCCAGCCCCTTCCACAGCTGTCTCTGCTGCCTTGGGTTCACCCCTACCCCCTCGCTGGTCCGCTACCTTTCACAGCGGTGCCACGCCCCCTGTTTGCCTGAAGCCAGGAGAAGACCATGTTGGACGCCAACCTGCAGTCGCAGCTGAAGACCTATCTGGAGCGCGTGACCCGCCCGATCCAGATCACCGCGCACGCCGATGACGGCGCCAAGTCGCAGGAAATGCTGGAACTGCTGCAGACCCTGGAAAGCCTGTCGGACACGATCTCGCTGCAGGTCCTGCGCGACGGCCAGGGCCGCGTGCCGTCCTTCGACCTGGGCACCCCGGGCCAGGACATCCACCTGACCTTCGCCGGCCTGCCGATGGGCCACGAGTTCACCTCGCTGGTGCTGGCCCTGCTGCAGGTGGGCGGCCACCCGTCCAAGGCCACCGCCGAGCTGATCGAGCAGGTGCAGAACCTGGAAGGCGACTACCGCTTCGAGACCTACTTCTCGCTGTCCTGCCAGAACTGCCCGGACGTGGTGCAGGCGCTGAACCTGGCCGCCGTGCTCAACCCGCGCATCCAGCACGTGGCCATCGACGGCGCGCTGTTCCAGGACGAAGTGGAGAAGCGCGAGATCATGTCCGTGCCCACCGTGTACCTCAACGGTGAAGTGTTCGACCAGGGCCGCATGACCCTGGAACAGATCGTGGCCAAGCTGGATACCAACGCCGGCAAGCGCGACGCCGAGAAGATCGCCGCCAAGGACGCCTTCGACGTGCTGGTGGTCGGCGGTGGCCCGGCCGGCGCCGCAGCGGCCATCTACGCCGCGCGCAAGGGCATCCGCACCGGCATCGCTGCCGAGCGTTTCGGTGGCCAGGTGCTGGACACGATGGCGATCGAGAACTTCATTTCGGTGAAGGAGACCGAGGGCCCGAAGCTGGCCACGGCGCTGGAACAGCACGTGCGCGAGTACGAGGTCGACATCATGGACCTGCAGCGCGCCACCGCGCTGGTGCCGGCCGGCGAAGACGGCCTGGTGCAGGTGCAGCTGGAAAACGGCGCGGTGCTGAAGTCGCGCTCGGTCATCCTGTCCACCGGCGCACGCTGGCGGCAGATGAACGTGCCGGGTGAGGACCAGTACCGCAACAAGGGCGTGGCCTACTGCCCGCACTGCGATGGCCCGCTGTTCAAGGGCAAGCGCGTGGCGGTGATCGGCGGCGGCAACTCCGGCGTGGAAGCGGCCATCGATCTGGCCGGCATCGTGTCGCATGTGACCCTGCTGGAGTTCGATTCCAGCCTGCGCGCCGATGAAGTGCTGCAGAAGAAGCTGCGCAGCTTGGGCAATGTGACCGTGCTGACCAGCGCACAGACCACCGAAGTGCTCGGCGATGGCAGCCGCGTCACCGGCCTGGTCTACAAGGACCGCGTCGACGGCGATGCCCACCGGGTCGAACTGGAAGGCATCTTCGTGCAGATCGGCCTGCTGCCCAACACCGAATGGCTGAAGGACAGCGTGGCGCTGTCGCCGCGTGGCGAGATCGTCATCGATGACCGCGGGCAGACCAACCTGCCGGGCGTGTTCGCCGCAGGCGATTGCACCACGGTACCCTACAAGCAGATCATCATCGCCATGGGCGCCGGTTCCACCGCGGCACTGAGCGCCTTCGACCACCTGATCCGTTCGTCCGTGAGCAAGGGCAGCGGCGCGGTGGCCGAGGCGGCCTGATCATTCGTTCCCAGGGTATCGGGGGCACCATTGCCTGCTGGGTAAGCCGGTCCGTTACCCCTGGGGTCTTACGATGAATCTTCGCGATCTGAAATACCTGGTGGCCCTGGCCGATCACAAGCACTTCGGCCGGGCCGCCGCCTCCTGTTTCGTCAGCCAGCCCACGCTGTCCACCCAGATCCGCAAGCTGGAAGAGGAGCTGGGTGTGCCGCTGGTGGAACGCGCACCGCGCAAGGTGATGCTGACCCCGGCCGGGCAGGAAGCAGCGATGCGGGCACGGGTGATCGTGTCCGAAGTGGAGCAGCTGAAGGAAGCGGCGCGACGCAGCCGCGACCCGGAAGCCGGTACGGTGCGCCTGGGGATCTTCCCGACCCTGGGCCCCTACCTGCTGCCGCATGTGATCCCGCGCATCCGCGACCGCTTCCCCGAACTGGAACTGCTGCTGGTCGAGGAAAAGAGCGACGTGCTGCTGGAGCGCCTGCGCGAAGGCAAGCTGGACGCCGCCCTGCTGGCGCTGCCGGTGATCGACGACCAGCTGCATGCCGAGTTCCTGTTCGAGGAACCGTTCCTGCTGGCCGTGTCCGGGCGCCACCCGCTGGCCCGCCGCGAGCACCTGGACGTGCAGGAACTGGCCACGCAGAAGCTGCTGCTGCTGGAAGACGGCCATTGCCTGCGTGACCAGGCGCTGGAAGTGTGCCGCCTGTTCGGTGCCAACGAGAAATCCGAATTCCGCGCCACCAGCCTGGAAACGCTGCGACAGATGGTCGCTGCCGACGTCGGCATCACCCTGCTGCCGAGCCTGTCGGTGCAGCCGCCGGTGCCGCGTTCGAACAACATCCGCCTGCTCGACTTCACCGGCGAAGGCCGCCCCAGCCGGCGCATCGCCATGGTCTGGCGGCGCAGCTCGGCCATGCATGGCTTCCTGCTGGAGCTGGCCGACCAGTTCAAGCGCCTGCCGCAGGCACTGTTCACCCTCGATGCCGAGGGCGTGCCGGCCGGCGCAGCACCGGACGTGTCCGGCCCGCTGCTGAACGGCTGATCCGGCAGCGCCGGCGCGCCGTTGCGGCGGGAGTCGATTCCGGCCGCATTTGTCCCCACAATACAGTCAGGCGGCGCCAGGTGGTGCCGCCTTTTGCATGGCTTTCAATCAAGGAGCACCACCATGAACACCGCCAGCGGCCTGCCGCCGTCCATCACTGTGTCGACCTTCGACATGGACCGCCTCGAGGCCATGCTTGATTCGCCTGCGCTGAGCCAGACGCCTGCCGCGCTCGCGCTTGCCGAAGAACTCAACCGGGCCACCGTGCTGGCGCCGGACCAGATTCCCGAAGGCATCGTCATGATGCATTCGCGCGTGGAGTGCGAAGATGAAGTTTCGGGCGAGAAGCACGTCCTGACCCTGGTCTTCCCCCGCGAAGCCAATGTCGATGAAGGCAAGGTTTCCGTGCTGGCCCCGGTCGGCAGTGCCCTGCTTGGCCTGGCCATCGGCCAGAGCATCGACTGGAACGCGCCCGGCGGCCGCAAGCTGCGCCTGCGCGTGACTGCGGTCCACAACGACCGTCCCTGATTACCGCTGCGCACCGCGCGCGATTCGATTTCCCTGCACCAGGAGCCGTAATGAGTACCTCGTCCAAACTGTCCCAGCTGCGCGAACTGTCGGTGGTTGTCGCCGATACCGGTGACTACGACGCGATCAAGCGCCTGCAGCCGGTGGATTGCACCACCAACCCGACCCTGGTGAAGAAGGCGCTGGACCTGCCGGTCTATGCCGAGCTGATCGAGCGCGAACTGGCCTGGGGCCGCCAGCAGGGCGGTGACCGCGAAGCCGTGGTGCACGCCGTGGCCGACCGCCTGACCATCGGCGTCGGCGCGCTGCTGAGCACGCTGGTGCCGGGCCGCGTGTCCACCGAAGTGGACGCCGACCAGGCCCACGACACCGAGGCCACCGTGGCCAAGGCCCGCCAGTTCATCCAGATGTACGCCGATGCCGGCGTGCCGCGCGAGAAGATCCTGATCAAGATCGCCGCGACCTGGGAAGGCGTGGAAGCCGCGCGCATCCTGCAGGCCGAGGGCATCGACTGCAACCTGACCCTGATCTTCAACCCGACCCAGGCGCTGGCATGCAGCGAAGCCGGCGCGTTCCTGATCTCGCCGTTCGTCGGCCGCATCCTGGACTGGTACGTGGCCAACGGCCAGACCCCGGCCAACATCGACGAAGACCCGGGCGTGAAGTTCGTGCGCGGCGTGTATGCCGAATTCAAGCGCCGCGGTTCGCCGACGGTGGTGATGGGTGCCTCGTTCCGTTCGACCGCGCAGATCGAAGCGCTGGCCGGCTGCGACCGCCTGACGATCTCGCCGGACCTGCTTGAGAAGCTGGACGCCGACCACGGCGAGCTGCCGCGCAAGCTGGTGGCCGGTGCGGCCGACGGCGTGGCGGTCACTCCGATCGACGCGGCCAAGTTCGCGGCGGACCTGGCGGCGGACCCGATGGCGACCGAGAAGCTGGCGACGGGTATCGATGCGTTTGCCAAGGATCTGCAGGCGCTGCGCGAGCGGATCCGCTCGGAACTGTGATTGCGGCGAACGGCTGAGCCCCTCGTGGCGGGCTGTTCGGCTGGGTAGAGTCGACCGTTGGTCGACTGACTGCAAGAGCAACAGCCGCGCTGGGTTTTTGCGGTTGGCAGGGCGGGTGGGCCGTGCAGGGGACGCTGCAAGTACGTCCATGTAAGCTCGGTCGCCGCATCCATGC
>NZ_JACVTV010000048.1:0-28121 GCF_016624625.1 Stenotrophomonas sp. S41
GGCATGGCCCGGCGCTACCCCCTGCGGAACGCTGCTGCCCTTGGTAGCGCCGGGCCATGCCCGGCGGAATGGATTCCGGCGTCAGTACAGCTCGCAGTGCGTGCGGCCTTCACCGCGCAGCGCGTCCCACTGCCCCTGGCCGCCGATCGCATCGATGGCCTCGCGTACCGCGCCTTCCAGATGCCGCTTGTTGCCACACAGGTACAGATGCCCACCACGTGACAGCAGGTCGCGCACGTCGTCGGCGCGTTGCTGCAGCACGTGCTGTACATAGACCTTTTCGGTGCCGTCACGCGAGAAGGCGGTGTGCAGCCCGGCCAGCAGGCCGCCAGACTGCCAGTCCTGCAGCTGTTCGCGGTACAGATAATCGTGCTCGCGGTGCTTCTCACCGAACACCAGATGCACATCGCGCGCACAGGCGCCGGCCTGCAGTTCCTGCATCAGGCCCATCAGTGGTGCGATGCCGGTGCCGGTGCCGACCATCAGCAGTGGCGCGTCGGGGGCGTCGGGCAGATGGAAGCCGGGGTTGGAGCGGCAGTACACGCGGGCATGGCCACGGCCATGCAGCAGGCTGCCGGTGGCCGTACCGAAGCGCTCGCGGCCGCGCAGGGTGTAGCGCACTTCGCGCACGCACAGGCTTACCTGGTCATCGCCAGGATGGGAGGCAATCGAATAGGCGCGGGGCAGGCGCTGCGAGAGCAGGCCGCACAGCCGTTCCAGCGGGACGCTGTCCGGGGTCGCGTGGTCCTGCAGCAGGTCCAGCATGTCCAGCCCGTGCAGGTAGGCGTCCATTTCGCGTTTCTGGCTGACCTTGAGCAGGCCCTTCAACGTCTCGCTGCCGCTGAGGCGGGCCAGCTCGCGCAGCACGCTCTTGCTGTGCAGGCGCAGTTCGCGGTCCTGCAGGGCGGTGATGGCAGCAGGATCGCCGTACCACGTGGCCAGCGCCTGCAGCAGTGACGGATCGTTGTCGGGCACTACGTGCAGGGTGTCGCCGGCCCGGTAGGCCATGCCGCTGCCGGCGATCTCGAGTTGCAGGTGCCAGGCCGCCGGCCCATGGCTGTTCAGGCGACGGCGTTCGAGGATGGGTGCGGCGAAGGCGTTGTCCTCACCATAGGCAGTCACCTGCAGCCGCAGGTCCTGGCCGGCCGCCAGATCCCCCTGCAGCACCTGGCCCAGTACCGGCCGCCACTGCTGGAAGAACTGTTCGTAGCCGAGGTCGGCATCCACGCGATGCAGCAGAGGGATGGCCTTGCGCTCGCTCAGCGCCGTGTCCAGCGCCTTGGTGAAGCCGCAGAAGCTGGGGTAGCCGGTGTCGCCGAGCCCGAACACTGCGTAACGCAGGCCCGGCAGCTCGGTGATCTGGCGGAGGCTGTCGAAGAACTGCTCGCCGTTGGCCGGCGGCTCGCCATCACCGAACGAACTGGAGATGGCCAGCAGCACGTCGCCGTGGCCGAGGCTGGCGACATCGATCTGGTCGAACGGCAGGACCTGCGGCGCGTGCGGCTGCAGGTCCGGGTCCGCGCCCAGGCGCTGGGCCAGGGCGCGGGCATTGCCCGATTCGGAGGCGAAGCCCACCAGCAGTCGACCGATGGGGAGCCCCGACAGGTGGCTGGCGGGCAGCGCGTTCATGCGGCTTCGTAGAAGTCGTCGAAGGTTTCCTTGCTGAACTCGACCAGGTCGTAGTTCTGCATGAGATCGTTCACCACGCGGCGGATGCTGATGTACGAGGTGATGTTGCCCTCGGCGTCAAACAGGGGCTGCACGGTGGTATCGACCACGTAGAGCGCGCCGCCCTTGCCGAGGTTCGGCACGATGCCGGTCCAGATCTTGCCGGCCTTGATGGTGTCCCACATGTCCTTGTAGACGGCCTTGGGCACGTCCGGGTGGCGGACGATGCTGTGCGGCTGGCCGATCAGCTCCTCGCGCGCAAAGCCGGTGAGCGTGCAGAACAGGTCGTTGGCATAGGTGATGTTGCCCTGCAGGTCGGTGGTGGAGATCACCATGACGTTCTGCAGGGCGTTCAGCAGCTGGGCGTTGTCGGGGGTGTAGCTCATCGCAGGTCCTCTGGAAGCCGGCAGCGCCGGTGTTGGGGTTCCTGCATAGAGATACGCGCCAGGTGCATGCTGCGGATTGATATTGGTCAAGTGCAGCCGGGTGAGGCCCTGCGACCGGGTGACGCAGGGTGCCCACGGCGGTGCGCACCCAACGATGCGTACTGAGCTGATGCCGCGCTGTCACAAAGAAATCGCCGTCGCTTCACGGTTGTTTGATATGGAACAGTGCACATTCGCGTAGAGCCTACGCAAACGTCCCCCACGTTCCGCGACGACTTCCTTCCCAGACCTGGCGCCCATTCGGGCGCGGCTGGCGTCTGCCTGACTGATTCAGAGAAGTTCACCATGGCCCTCGACCTCGTCGCCGATTCCCTGCACGATCCCGTTGCAGAGACTGTCCTGCCCGCCCTCGACCTGGTGCCGATCGGCACCCGCCGTGGCCCATCACAGCCGATCGAACTGCCGGAGCTGGTGCAGCGGGTACTGTTCGTTGCCACCGAAATGGCGGACTTCATCAAGGCCGGCGGCCTGGGTGATGTGGCAGCCGCGCTGCCGCGCGCGGTGCGTAGCGGCTGTGATGCGCGCGTGCTGTTGCCGGGCTATCCCGAAGTGCTGCAGCGCCTGCCGCATCTGCGTGAGGTAGGTCGCATCGCCGGCCGTGCCGGGCTGCCGGCCTGCACCGTGGCCATGGCGCTCCAGGCCGATGGCCTTCCTATCTATGTGCTGCTGTCGCCGGCGCTGTACGAGCGCGAGGGTTCGCCCTACGTGGATGCGCAGGGCCGCGAATGGCAGGACAACGCGGTGCGTTTTGCCACCTTGTCCCATGCCGCTGCGGAAGTGGCCGCCGGTCGTGCCGGGCTGGACTGGGCGCCGCAGCTGCTGCACCTGAATGACTGGCCGGTGGCGATGGCCGCTGCCTATGTACGGTGGGATCGAACCGCGGTGCCGACCCTGCTGACCATCCACAACCTGGCCTACCAAGGGCTGTTCCCGTTTGCTCTGGCGCCGACCCTCGGCGTACCTGCGGAGCATCTGGACGAACTGCATTTCCATGGCCATATGTCCTTCCTGCAGGGCGGCATTGCCAATGCCACCCGCCTGAACACGGTCAGCCTGCGCTATGCGCAGCAGATCACCGCTGCCGAGGATGGCTGTGGCCTGCACGAACTGCTGGCGCAACGCGCTGCCGGTGGACACCTCAGTGGCATCGTCAACGGCATCGACGCCAGCTGGGATCCGCGCCGTGACATTCACCTGAAGGCACGTTTCAGCATCGGCCAGTGCGCGGGTCGCGCAGAGAATGCGCAGGCCGTGCGCCAGGCCTTCGGGCTGCAGCCCTCGTCGGGCCCGCTGTTCGCCGTGGTCTCGCGTCTGGTCCATCAGAAGGGCCTGGATATCACCTGTGACGTCGCTCCGCAGATTGTGGCGGCCGGTGGCCAGCTGGTGGTGATCGGCGGTGGCGAGCCGCAGGTGGAAGCGCAGGTGCAGGCACTGGCACAGCGTTATCCCGGTCGGGTCGGCGCCTTCATCGGGTTCGAGGAGGGCCTGGCGCGGCAGATGTTCGCCGGCGCTGATTTCCTGCTGATGCCATCGCGCTTTGAGCCCTGCGGCCTCAGCCAGATGTACGCGCAGCGCTTTGGCTGCCTGCCGATCGCGCATGCGACGGGGGGCCTGGTTGATACGGTTGAGGACGGCGTGACCGGCTTCCTGTTCCATGGCGCCAATGCCGATGGGCTGCGCCGCTGCGTGGAGCGGGCGATGCGCACGTTCCGGCTGCCAGCACTGATGCACGCGATGCGACGTGCGGCGATGCTGCGTCCGGGCGGCTGGGAAACGGCCGGCAAGGCCTACCTGGCGTTGTACCAGCAGACCTGCCAGGTGGCTGCATGAGTGACGAAGGACGGGGTGCGGTGGCGTTCGACTACGAGGTGGTGATGCAGGGTGATGCGGTTGCGCCGTTGGCAGGTGAGGTGCACGCCCTGGCGCAGGGCCTCCCGGCCGATGCGTTCGCCTGGTTGGGCCCGCATGCCGACGGGAGCGGTGGCCGTGTGATCCGCGCGTTGGTGCCAAACGCACAGCGAGTGGAGGTGATCGAGGCCAGCGGCCGCCGCTGGGACCTCCGCAGCACTGAGCTTCCGGGCCTGTTCGAGGGACGCGCCGGTGCCGACGCGATCCCGCTGCTCGCGCTGCATTTCCCCGATGGCGTAGAGCAGGTACATGACGCATATGCGTTCGGTCCGCTGCTGGATGAGGCGCTGCTGCAGCGTATTCACCAGGGCGACGCCGAGGCGGTGCGCGCACTCGGCGCCACCGAGATGACCGTTGAAGGCATCGAAGGCGTGCGTTTCGCAGTCTGGGCACCGAACGCGCAGCGCGTGGCGGTGGTCGGTGACTTCAATGGCTGGGACGGTCGCCGCCACCCGATGCGGCTGCGCCATGCCGCAGGCGTGTGGGAGCTGTTCATCCCCGGGGTGCGGCCGGGCGCGTGCTACAAGTACCGCCTGATCGGCGCAGACGGCCTGACCCTGCCCGACAAACTCGACCCGATGGCACGCTGGGCCGAGCGCTCACCCGCCACCGCCTCACGCGTGGTGTCTGCCGCGCCGCTGCAGTGGACCGACCAAGCTTGGCTGCAGCGGCGCAGCCGGCAGGGCATCAACGCGCCGTTGTCCATCTATGAGGTACACGCGGGATCCTGGCAGCGCGCCGAGGATGGCAGCGTGCTGGATTGGGATGCACTGGCGGATCGGCTGATCCCCCACGTCACCGGGCTGGGCTTCACCCACATCGAGCTGCTGCCGATCAGTGAGCATCCCTTTGGTGGCTCCTGGGGCTACCAGCCGCTGGGCATCTACGCACCGACGGCGCGCTACGGCACCCCGGAAGCCTTTGCCCGCTTCGTGGACCGCTGTCACCAGGCCGGTCTGGGCGTGATCGTTGATTGGGTCAGCGCGCATTTCCCCGACGATGCCCACGGCCTGGCGCGCTTCGATGGCACCGCGCTGTACGAGCACGCCGATCCCCGTGAGGGCAAGCATGCCGACTGGGACACGCTGATCTACAACTATGGCCGCAATGAAGTGTCGGCCTACCTGATCGGCAGCGCGCTGGAGTGGATCGAGCACTTCCACATCGACGGACTGCGCGTGGATGCAGTGGCGTCGATGCTGTATCGCGATTACAGCCGCCCCGAGGGGCAGTGGGTGCCCAATGCACAGGGCGGCCGCGAGAACCTGGAGGCGGTGGCCTTCCTGCAGCGCATGAACGAGACCCTGCGCGAGCGCTTTCCGGACGTGCTGGTGATCGCCGAGGAGAGCACGGCCTGGCCCGGTGTGACCAATGCGGTGGCCGGCGGCGGGCTGGGCTTTACCCACAAATGGAACATGGGCTGGATGCACGACACGCTGCACTACCTGCAGCGCGACCCGGTGCATCGCCCGCATCATCACAGCGAGATCAGCTTCGGCCTGGTCTATGCCTTCTCAGAACGTTTTGTGTTGCCGCTGTCGCATGACGAGGTGGTGCACGGCAAAGGCTCGCTGCTCACCAAGATGGCGGGCGACCGCGTCCAGCAGTTCGCACAGCTGCGGGCGTACTACGCCTTCATGTGGGCGCACCCGGGCAGCAAACTGCTGTTCATGGGGGGCGAGTTCGGTCAGTCGGGCGAGTGGGCACACCAGCGCGGACTGGAATGGGAGCAGGCGGCGACAGCCGAGGGCGGCGGATTGATGCGTCTGGTCGGTGATCTGAATGCCCAACTGCTGCATCAGCCCGCACTGCATCGCGATGAGCGCGACGAGCGCGGCTTTGCCTGGAGTGTGGCCGACGACAGCCGTAACAGCGTTTACGCCTTCATCCGGCAGGACCCGACCGGCGACGCACCGGCGATGCTGGTGGTCTGCAATTTCACGCCTGTGCGCCGCGAGGGCTACCGCGTTGGCGTACCCGAATCCGGCCTGTGGTCGGAGCGGTTGAACACCGACAGCCACCATTATGCAGGCGGCAACGCCGGCAATCTGGGCGCGGTGGCCACCGATGCGAGACCGATGCACGGGCACGCGCAATCACTGCGGCTGACCCTGCCGCCGATGTCCACGCTGTACCTGCAGGTTGTCGCATGACCGCTGCCGGTCGTCTGGGTGCGTGGCCAGCGGGCGCGGGGATGGTGGAGTTCAGGCTGTGGGCGCCTGACATCAGCCAGGTGGAGCTGGTACTGGGCGGCGCCACGTTACCGATGCTTCGGCAGGCCGATGGCCTGCATTGGATCCGCACGACGGCGGGGCAGGGCGATCGTTATCGCTTCCGCCTGCCGGATGGCAGCGAGGTGCCGGATCCCGCTTCGCGCTGGCAGCCCGAGGGTGTTGAAGGCCCCAGCGCCGTCCTGGCCGAGGATGCGTATGCCTGGGAGACGCTGGACTGGCGCGGTGTTGCCTGGGCGGACATGGTCATCTACGAGGTACACGTCGAGGCAGCCGGCGGATTTGCCGCGCTGACGGCGCAGCTGCCGATGCTGGCGGCGACGGGCATCACCGCCATCGAGCTGATGCCGGTGGCGCAGTTCCCAGGGAGCCGCAACTGGGGCTATGACGGTGTATTTCCCTACGCCCCGGCACAGGCCTATGGCGGACCCGAAGCACTGAAGCGATTCGTCGATGCGGCGCATGCCGCCGGCCTGGCGGTGCTGCTGGATGTGGTCTACAACCACTTCGGGCCACAGGGCAACCATCTGGCGCAGTATGCCAAGGACTTCTTCCACAGCGGTCGCAACACCCCGTGGGGTGAGGCCATCAATTTCGAACAGCCGCATGTGCAGCGCTTCTTCATCGACAACGCGCTGATGTGGCTGCAGGAGTATCGGTTTGACGGGCTGCGCCTGGATGCGGTGCACGCCATCGATGATGACCGCTTTCTGCAGCAGCTGAGCGATGCGATCCGGACCGAGATGCCGCGCGCGCACCTGGTGCTGGAAAACGAGCGCAACCAGGCGCGATGGCTGCGGGGTGCCTACCAGGCGCAGTGGAATGATGACTTCCACAATGCGCTGCATGTGCTGCTGACCGGGGAGCACGAGGGCTATTACGCTGCCTACGCCGGGCGCGCCGAAGCACTGCTGGCGCGTTGTCTCGCCGAGGGCTTTGCCTGGCAGGGCGAGCCCGACCTGCATGGCGAGGCACGCGGCGAGCCCAGTGGCGACCTGCCGCCGTCCCGCTTCGTGGTGTTCGCGCAGAACCATGACCAGGTAGGCAATCGTGCCTTCGGCGAACGGCTGAGCCAGTTGCTTGACCCGCCGGCCTTGCGCATGGCCACCGCGCTGACCGTACTGACGCCCATGGTGCCGCTGCTGTTCATGGGCGAGCCGTGGCAGGCCACCTCGCCGTTCCTGTTCTTCACCGATTACCAGGCGCCGCTGGACGAAGCGGTGCGCGAAGGGCGTCGACGTGAGTTCGCCGGCTTCAGCGCGTTTGCCGACGCCGCCTCGCGGGCGCGGATTCCCGACCCGAATGATCCCGCGACGCTGCAGGCATCGTATGTGCCGCCACCGGGCGCCGGCATCGCGGCACAGCAGTCGCTGGCGTGGCTTCGCGATCTGCTCGCCCTGCGCCGACGCTGCCTGCAGCCCGGCCTCGAGCAGGCGCGCTCGCTGGGCGCGACGGTGCTGGGCACGGGTGCGGTGCAGGCGGGCTGGCAGCTGCCTGCCGGGCAGTGGTGGATCGCCATCAACGCAGGGCCTGCCGAAGTGCCGCACTCGCTGCCTGACGGAGAATCGCTGCTGGATCTGCCCACCGGCCCGTGGCTGCAGGCGGGCGGTGGTCTGCAGCTGCGCTGGCTGCCGGCATGAGCGGCGATACAGCGCTGCAGGCAGCCGCGCGTTCTGCGGGGCTGATGCCGCAGTGGGAGGATGTTGCCGGGCGGCATTGCGAGGTGGCGCCGGAGGTGCTGCGCGCCGTGCTGCAGGTGCTGCAGCCGCAGGCGGAAATGGCGGGCGCACCACTGCACACCGCGATCTGCGGGAAGCCGGTGGTCCTGCCCGGCGCTGCGGGCGCGGCGTGCTGGGTCGATGAGACCGGCCAGCAATGCGACGCGCGCCAGGATGCGGCTGGGCGATGGCCGGTGCCGCTGCAGCCCGGCTACTGGCATTGGCAGCAGGGGGCGCGTCGTATCGCGGTCGCCGTCGCACCGAAGAGGGCATGGTGGCCCGCGCATCTTGACCGTGGCTGGGGCTTGGCGGCGCAGGTCTACAGCCTGCGCAGCGCAGGCGATGCCGGCATCGGTGACAGCGCCGGCTGTGCACCATGGCTGCAGCGTCTGGGGCAGCACGGTGGGCAGGCGCTTGCGCTCAGCCCGATGCACGCCGGCTTGCCGCCGGGTGCCGGCTACAGTCCATATTCGCCCAGCGACCGCCGCTGGCTCGACCCGCTGCAGGCCTCGTTGTTGCAGGCGCTACCGGATGCCGCCCGCGCCGTGCTGTCGGAGGATCCAGCGCTGGCCGAGGCGGTGAACGCTGCTACGGCCGCGCGGCGGCTCGACTGGCCCGGTGCGGCTGACCTCAAGTGGCGCTGGCTGCGCGCGACTCGACGGCAGCTGCAGCAGGCGCAACCCGATCTGTGGGCCGAGGTCTGCCAATGGCAGGACCAAGCAGGCGCGGCGCTGCAGGAATACGCTGCGCTGGCGGCCGATGCCCGCAGTGGCAACGCGCAGGACCACGCCTTCGCACAGTGGGTGGCGCAGCGCTGCTGGACGGACCTGCACTCGCAGGCGCGGAGCAACGGCGCGGCCATTGGCCTGATTGCCGATCTGGCGGTGGGCTGCGCACCCGACGGTGCCGAAGCGCGAACGCAGGCCCACGCCATGCTGGCCGGCCTGGAGCTGGGTGCGCCACCTGATGCCTTCAATACCCACGGCCAGGCGTGGGGCATCACCGGCTTCTCGCCGCTGGCGCTGCGCAGGCAGGGCTATGCGCCCTTCATCCACCTGCTGCGGGCGGTCATGGCCGGCCGTGGTGGCGTGCGCATCGACCATATCCTCGGCCTTCACCGGCTGTGGGTGTTGCCGCAGGGCGCATCCGCCCGCGACGGGGTCTATCTGCAGTTTCCGCTGCAGGATCTGTTGAACCTGCTGGTGCTGGAATCGTGGCGGCACCAGTGCCTGGTGATCGGCGAGGACCTGGGTGTTGTTCCGGCAGGCATCCGCCAGCAGCTGGCCGCGCGCGGGGTGCTGGGTGTGGATGTCCTGCCGTTCACCCGTGATGCGGCGGGCTTCCTGCCTG
Source organism: Stenotrophomonas sp. S41 (assembly GCF_016624625.1). Classification (NCBI taxonomy): domain Bacteria; kingdom Pseudomonadati; phylum Pseudomonadota; class Gammaproteobacteria; order Lysobacterales; family Lysobacteraceae; genus Stenotrophomonas; species Stenotrophomonas sp. S41. The sequence continues at coordinate 9,322 of NZ_JACVTV010000048.1, forward strand.
CCGAACGCTGGCGCCGCGACGCCGTCGCCATGCCGTCCACCCACGATCTGCCGCCGCTGGCCGGCTGGCTGCGCGGGCGTGATCTGCGCTGGCGCGCACGCCTGGGCGAAATCGAAGACCTGCCCTCAGCACTGGGGCAACGGCGCGTGGATGCCGTGGCCCTGTCCGACCTGATTCATGGAGATTGCGTGGAAGACGATGCACTGGGCCTGCTGGCCAGGACCCCCTCGCGGCTGTCCCTCCTTCCATTGGAAGACGCGCTGGGACTGCGTACACAGGTCAACCTGCCGGGTACCGTCGGTGGCCACCCGAACTGGCGGCGGCGCTTGCCGCTGCACTGGAATGAGGCCGCACTGCAGTCGCGGCTGCAGCGCGTCAGCGCGGGTCGCGACGGAGGCCAGGCATGACCGCACTTCGCGCGACCGCACGCCTGCAGCTGCATGCCGGCTTTGATTTCGACGCCGCAGCGGCACAGGTGGACTACTTCGCCACGCTGGGCGTCAGTCACCTGTATCTGTCACCCATCGCCGCAGCGATGCCGGGTTCCACGCACGGTTACGACGGCATTGATCCCACCCGGATCAACCCGGAACTGGGCGGCGAGGACGGCTTCCTGCGGCTGGCGCGTCGATCCCGCGAGCGTGAGCTGGGGCTGCTGCTGGACATCGTGCCCAACCATCTGGCCGCCGCGCCGCAGAATCCGTGGTGGTCGGACGTGCTGATGCACGGGCGGCGCAGCCGCCATGCGCAGTGGTTCGACATCGACTGGGAGGCGGCCGGCGCGGGTCAGCGGCTCTGGCTGCCCGTGCTTGACCGACCGCTGCAGGAGGCCATCGAGGCTGGCGTTCTGCGGGTAGAGGAGTTCAAGGACCAGCCCTGCCTGGTCCATCACGATCTGCGCCTGCCGTTGTCGCCGCGCAGCTATCCGTTGCAGCCTGGCGCCCGCCAGGGCTGGATCGAGCGCTGCAACCGCTCCGCGGAGCGCATGCACATGCTGCTTCAGCGGCAGCACTATCACCTGGCCTGGTGGCGCACCGGGGGCGACCAGGTCAACTACCGGCGCTTCTTCGACATCACCTCGCTTGCCGCGTTGCGGGTCGAGCGCGAGGACGTCTTCGATGCCACGCACGCGCTGCCGCTGCGGCTGGTGCGCGACGGTTGGGTGGATGGCCTGAGGATCGACCACATCGACGGTCTTGCCGATCCGGGCGGCTACCTGCAGCGGCTGCGGGCACATCTCGATGCCGCCGCTGAAGCAGGCGGTCGTCGTGGTGCGGACATCACCCTGCACGTGGAAAAGATCCTCGCCGAGGGTGAGGCATTGCCTGCCGGCTGGGCGTGCAATGGCACCACGGGCTACGACTTCATGGACCAGGCCGGTGCGTGGCTGCATGCACCCGATTCGGCGAAGGCCTTGAGTGACCAGTGGCAGGCGCGCTCAGGCGACACGCGCAGTCTGGAGCAGGTGCAGCAGGCGGCCCGCGATGCACTGCTGGATGGATCGCTGCACGCAGACCTGCAGCGACTGCTGGTCTGTGTGCGGCAGACAGTCGGTGAGGCGGCAGGCCTCAGTGACATCAGCGACGCGATGTTGCGTCGGGCACTCTGCGCGCTGCTGCGCCACTATCCGGTCTATCGCCCCTACGCATTGCAGACAACGGCCGAGCGGAGTTTTCTGGCCAGGGCCGAAGCAGCTGCCGTGCAGGATCTCGACGCCGCGGGGCGCGCGGCCGTGAGCCTGCTGGTCAGCGCCCTGCAGTCGCCCGAGAGCCAGGAACTGCGCGTGCGGTTCGGCCAGCTCTCGGCACCGCTCAATGCCAAGGCGGTGGAAGACACGGCGTTCTATCGCTACTTCCGTGCGCTGTCACGCAACGAGGTTGGAAGCGATCCGCAGCGCATCGGGCTTGACGGCGAAGCGTTGGTTGAAATTGCCGCGGCCCGTGCGCGCCAGCACCCGCTTGCGATGCTGGCCCTGGCTACACACGACCATAAACGCGGCCCGGATGCGCGTGCGCGCCTGGCGCTGATCAGCAGCGATGTCGGGGCATGGCAGGCGGCGCTGGCTAGTTGGGAGCAGCAGTGCGCGGCGGCGGCGATGCCGATGCCATTGCCCGCTGCTGAAAGCTATGCACTGTGGCAGGCGCTGGTGGGCGCCTGGCCGATGCATGGTGCGCCCGACGCGGACTTCCCGAAGCGCATGGACCAGTGGCTGCGCAAGGCGCTGCGGGAAGGCAAGCGGATCAGCAACTGGCTCGATCCCGATCTGGCCGTTGAAGACGCAGCGCAACGGTGGCTGCAGGATCTGATGCACGCCAGCGAACTGCAGGGCCTGCGCGATGCGCTGGCTGGGTTCGTGAGGACACGGGCGGCCGCCGGCGCCAGCAACGGGCTGGCGCAGTTGTGCCTGCAGCTGTCCCTGCCGGGTGTTCCCGATATCTACCAGGGCACCGAGTTCTGGGATCTCAGTCTGGTCGATCCGGATAACCGGCGCCCCGTGGATTTCGCACGCCGCGCACAGGCATTGGCTGATGATCGCTCGTGGGCGCAGGTGCTGCAGGACTGGCACGAAGGCGCGCCGAAGACTCGCCTGCTTTCGCGGTTGCTGCAGCTGCGGCGCAACCATCCGGCGTTGTTCCTGGACGGAACGCTGCGGAACCTGTCCGATCCCGCTTCGGCGGATCTCGTCTTCGTGCGCGAGCACGCAGGACAGGTGTTGCTGGTGGCGGTGCGCAGGGCGAGTGCCGGACGATGCCCCGGTCCTGGCCTTGTGTGGACAGAGGATGCGGAGCGGCGCGTGTCTGCGCTGCCGCAACGAACGATGCACAACGTGCTGGACGGCCGCACGGAGATTTTCAACGGTTCCGCCTCGGATGCGCTGCTGTTTGACGGCAGCCCCGTTGCGGTGTGGATCAGCCAGGAGAGTGGGGCAGATGGACAGCAGTGAGCGACGCCGACGCATCGAGATGCTGGCGCACCAGATCTGGGAGGCCGAGGGCCGCCCGGATGATCAGGAACAACGTCATTGGCACATGGCCGAGCGTTTGGTGGAAGCAGAGATAGCAGCCCTACATGCGGGTAAGGACGAGAACGATGGCAACCCGTAAGTGGACCCAGACCTCGCGCGTCCGCGAGGGCAGGCCGTTCCCGCTGGGTGCGACCTGGGATGGGCTGGGAGTGAATTTCGCGCTGTATTCGCGCCATGCCACCAGGGTGGAACTGTGCCTGTTTGATGCGCGCAACCGCGAGATCGAACGCATCGCGCTGCCGGAGTACACCAACGAGGTGTGGCATGGCTACCTGCCGGATGTGCGCCCGGGCCAGCGCTATGGCTACCGCGTGCATGGCCCCTATGCGCCGCAGGATGGGCATCGCTTCAACCCGAACAAGCTGCTGCTGGACCCCTATGCCAAGCAGATCGTGGGCGAGATCAAATGGGCGCCGCATCTGTTCGGCTATACGCTGGGACACCGCGATGGCGATCTGAGCTTCGACCGCCGCGACAGCGCGCCGTACATGCCGCGCTGCGCGGTGATCGATCCGGCGTTCAGCTGGGGCAGCGAGCGCGCGCCCGCAACGCCCTGGGACCGCACGGTCATCTACGAAGCACACGTGCGTGGACTGACGATGCAGCATCCGGGCGTCCCCCAGGCCGAGCGCGGCACCTTCTCGGCGCTGCGGCACGATGCGGTGGTGGACCATCTGGTGTATCTGGGGGTGACGGCTATCGAGCTGCTGCCGGTGCATGCCTACGTTGATGACCAGCAGCTGCTGGAGCGCGGCCTGCGCAATTACTGGGGCTACAACACCATCGGCTTCTTTGCGCCGCAGCCGCGCTATCTGTCGCTGGAGACCGTGGCCGAGTTCAAGCAGATGATCGCCCGCCTGCACAGTGCCGGCATCGAAGTGATCCTCGACGTGGTCTACAACCACACCGCCGAGGGCAATGAACTGGGGCCGACGCTCTCGTTCAAGGGCATCGACAATGCCAGCTACTACCGCCTGGCCGATGACCGCCGCTTCTATATCAACGACACCGGCACCGGTAACACCTTCGACCTGACCAACGCCGGCGCCCTGCGCATGGTGATGGATTCACTGCGCTACTGGGTGACCGAGATGCGCGTCGATGGCTTCCGTTTCGACCTCGCCACCATCCTCGGGCGCGAGCGCCATGGCTTTGATCCGTCGGGCAGCTTCCTCGATGCGGTGCGCCAGGACCCGGTGCTGAGCCAGGTGAAGCTGATCGCCGAGCCGTGGGACATCGGCCCCGGTGGCTACCAGCTGGGTCAGTTCCCGCCGGGATGGGCCGAGTGGAATGACCGGTTCCGTGACACGACCCGTGCGCTGTGGCGGGGTGATGCGGGCCAGTTGCCGGAGTTCGCGGCCCGCTTCACCGGGTCTGCGGACCTGTTCGACCACCATGGCCGCCGGCCCTCGGCCAGCATCAACCTGGTCACCGCGCACGACGGCTACACCCTGCATGACCTGGTCAGCTACAACGACCGCCACAACGAGGCCAATGGCGAGGACAACCGAGATGGCCATTCGCACAACCTGTCGTGCAACCACGGCGTGGAAGGCGATACCGACGATGCGGGCATCCTCGCCCTGCGTTCGCGGCAGATGCGCAACCTGCTCGGCACGCTGCTGCTCGCGCAGGGTACGCCGATGCTGCTGGCCGGCGATGAGTTCGGCCATTCGCAGCAGGGCAACAACAATGCCTACTGCCAGGACAATCCGCTGAGCTGGATCGACTGGGAGCGCGCGGCGCAGCCGGGTCCGCAGGCGCAGGCGGCCTTCGTTCGGCGCGCGTTGGCATTGCGCCGGCGCTATGGACTGCTGCGACGCAATCGCTTCCTGACCGGCGACTTCGACGCGTCGCTCGGAATGCGCGACATCGAGTGGCGGCGCCCCGATGGTGAGCCGATGGGCGAGGGCGACTGGCACAACCCCGAGCAGCGGGCGCTGTTGATCGTGCTCGACGGCCGCAGCCCGGACAGCGGACTGCGCGAGCCAGGGCGCCACGTCAGCCTAGCCCTGCTGCTGAACCCCGGCGAGCAGGAGCAGCGGTTCCGGCCCTCCGACGAGACGCTGTCGTTCCGTCGGGTGGTCCTGCAGACCGATGATGCGCCACTGGAGATGGATGAGGAGGGGCAATGGACGTTGCCCGCCCGCAGCCTGTGCCTGCTGGGATCTAGCAGCGCAGGGTGATGACGCGGCAGAGACGCGATCCTGCGCTGCCAAGGTAGTGCCGGGCCGTGCCCGGCGGATGCCAATTCACCCCAGCACGTAGCGCAGCACGCCCGCCGACACCACGCCGATCAGCACCGTCGGCAGCATCGACAACCGCGTGGCGGCCAGCAGGGTAATGGCCAGCGCCGCCAGGTCGGCCGGGTTGTCTGCCACGAAGTCCGGTGCGATCACCGAGATCAGCACGCAGCCCGGCGCGGCCTCCATCACCGTCACCGCGCGCCTGCTCAAGGTGCGGTTGCGCAGGGCGAGGTAGCCGACGATGCGGGTGAGATAGGTGACCGCGGCCATCAGTACGATGGTCAGCAGCGCGGTCCAGTGGATCAGTCCGCCGAGGATCATGCTGCGTCCTCCGCCAGCAGCCACGCCGCTGCCAGGCCGGCCAGGGCGCCGCTGGCCACGTACCAGGCGCCGGGCACCAGCAGGTAGGTGCCCGCCGCCACCACCAGGCTGACCAGCCAGGGGCGGGCGGGCTTCATGCCCTGCCACATGCCCCGCAGCAGGACCAGGAACACGGCCGGGAAGGCCATGTCGAAGCCATAGGCATGGATGTCGCCCAGCAGTGGCCCGACCAGTGCGCCGAGGGTCGTGCACACCACCCAGACGGTGTAGAGGCCGGCCGAGACACCCAGGTAATAGGCCAGGCTGAATCCCAGCGCCCGCCGGCGGGCATCGGCAACGCCCAGTGCCCAGCTCTCATCGCACATGAAGAACAGCGCCGGCAGCACCCGGCGCCGCGGCAGGTGCTGCAGCAGCGGGGCCAGGCTGGCGCCCATCAGCAGGTGGCGGCTGTTGACCAGCGCGGTGATGGCCACGATCAGGGCAATGTGCGGCGGCGAGGTCCACAGCTCGACGGCAGCGAACTCCGAGCCGCCGGCGAAATTGAGACCGGTCATCAGCGGTACTTCCAGGGCGCTCAGGCCCTTCTGTGCGGCCTGCGCGCCCAGCACCAGGGCGAACGGCAGGAAGCCGATCATCACCGGGATGGCGGCGCGCAGGCCGCGCAGGAATTCGGCACGGGGCGCGGTGTCGCAGGCGGGGTCGGGCAGGGGCAGGGTGGTGCGGGCGTCCATGGAGCGATCGCGTGTGTGGGGACGACCATGCTAGCGGCGAAGCCGCAGAATCGGGTTGCGTTGATGCCGCAATGATCCGACTATTTGAAATCCTGTGCGCCCTTGCAGCAATCCGGTGAAATGCAATGCAGAACGAGCTTGACGCCCTCGACCGCCGCATCCTCGACGCCCTGCAGCGCGATGGCCGGCTGCAGAACCTGGAGCTCGCCCGCCAAGTGGGCCTGTCACCCTCCGCGTGTCTGCGCCGGGTGCGCCTGCTGGAAGAGGGCGGCTACATTGATCGCTACGTGGCCCTGCTGAACCCGGCCAAGGTGGGCCGGGGGTTCACCGTGTTCGTACGGGTCTGGCTGCGCGGGCAGGACGAGGACACCACCAACCACTTCATCAACAGCATCAAGTCGTTCCCGGAGGTACTCGAGTGCCACCTGATGGCGGGCGACTGCGATTTCCTGCTGCGGGTGGCGGTGGCCGATCTCGATGCCTACCGCCAGTTCCAGATCCGGCACCTGAACCGGATCGCCGGCGTGCAGAACACCAAGACCGAGATCCCGATGCAGCGGATCAAGCAGACCACCGAACTGCCGCTCTGAAATCCGGCCCTCAGCCGGCCTGGCCGCGCTCGCTGGTAATGCGGGCGCCTTCGCGCATCACCAGGGTCACCGGGGTCTTCTCCACCACCTCCAGCAGCCGCGACCACTGCGCATCGCTCAGTTCGGCGCTGGCATGCAGCACCCGGTGCACGTGCAGGCGGCCATCCTCGTCGCGCTCGGAGCGCAGCTCGGCGCGAAATTCGCCCAGTTCCCAGCCCTTGCGCTGGGCATACATGCGCAGGGTGATGGCGGTGCACGACGCCAGCGAGGCCAGGTACAGGTCGAAGGGGGCAAAGCCGCGGCCCTGTCCGCCCAGCGTGGCCGGCTCGTCGGCGTCGACGCTGAAGGTGCCGTTGCTGACGTGGTGCAGGTAGTTGTCGGCAGTGGAGATGATGCGGGCGTAGGCCATGGCGGGACAGGGGAGAGTGGAGACCGGGAAATGGTACCGCCGCCGGCCCGGCCTGGCGCGGGCACCTGCGCGCGGTCGTCACGCGCTCTTGTAGGCCGATTGGCCACCCTTTGCCTGCAACAGTCGGAAGTGCCGCCTGGACAGGAGCGTTGTACGTGTTGGAAGCCGTTGATAATCCGGGCCTGGAAGGCGTGCGTGTGCTGGTGGCGGAAGATGAATTCGCCATCGCCATGTTCCTGGTCGACTATCTGGAACTGAAGGGCGTGCAGGTCGTCGGACCCGCGGGCGACCTCGCCGCGCTGGGCAGGCTGGTGGATGAACAGCCCATTGACGTGGCGCTGCTGGATATCAACCTGGGTGGCCAGCAGGTCTACCCCCTGGCCGATCGCCTGGTCGAAGCCGGCATCCCCTTCCTGCTGACCTCCGGCTACGACGACAACGTGCCCAGCCGGTTCGCCGACGTGCCGCGCTGTGCCAAGCCGTATCACATCCAGGCGCTGGCCCAGCAGCTGGAGACGCTGGTGCAGGCCACGCGTGCTGCCGCAAGTGGCCCTTGAAGGCTGCGCATGGGTAGCCGATTGCAGATGAGCTCGCCCGTGGCGACCACGCCGGTGCTGCCGTCGTCACCACCGCTGCACGCGCTGCGCGGCGGCATGGCCGAGCGCATCGCCGCGCACGACTGGTCGGCGACGCCGCTGGGTGCGCGCGAGGAGTGGGCCCCCCACCTGCGGGCGACCGTCGACCTGATGCTGGCGCACGGCTTTCCGATGATCGTGCTGTGGGGCGAGGAACTGGTCCAGCTGTACAACGATGGCTACGCCGAGATCCTGGCCGACAAGCACCCGGGCGGCCTGGGCCAGGCCACGCGCATCTGCTGGCCGGAGGTGTGGCACATCAACGGCCCCATCTACGCCCGCGTCTGGCAGGGCGAGACCATCACCTACGAGGACAAGCTCTACCCGCTGGCCCGGCAGGGCGTGCTCGAAGATATCTGGTTCACCATCACCTACAGCCCGATCCGTGACGCCGGCGGGCGCATCGAAGGGGTGCTGGTGACCATGTTCGAGACTACGTCCGCGCACACGGCGCACGCCGCGCGGGCGCACGAGCAGCAGCGCCGGCGGCAGAGTGACGAACGCCTGTCACTCGCCTTCCAGATGCTGCCGGTGGGGCTGTGCATCGTCGACACCGAGGGTCGGGTGCTGCAGTCCAACGAGCAGATGCGCGCCTACCTGCCCACCGGTCAGCTGCCTTCGCGTGACACCGGCAACATGCCGCGCTGGCAGGGCTGGCATGAGGATGGCAGCCCGATTGGGCCCGAGGACTTCGCGGTCGCCCGTGCGCTGCGCGGCGACACGGTGGTGCCCGGGCTGGAGTTCCAGTTCACCCATGATGATGGCCAGGTGCGCTGGACACGCATCGCGGCGGCGCCGCTGCGCGACGCGCAGGGCGAGGTCACCGGCGTGTTCGCCATCGCCGTCGACATCGACACGCTGAAGCGTGCAACCGAGCGCCAGGCCGTGCTGCTGGCCGAGCTGCAGCATCGGGTGCGCAACATCATGGCGATGATCCACGCCATTGCCTGGCGCACGCAGGAAACGGTAAGCAGCGTCGAAGAATATGCAGAGCGCCTGTGCGGCCGGCTGATGTCGCTGGCGCGCACGCAGGCGCTGCTGACGCGCGCCGACAATGCCGGCGTGTGCCTGCGGGGCATGCTGGACGAGGAAATATCGGTGCAGGTGCATCGATCGGACCAGTACGGGCTCGAGGGGCCCGACCTGCTGCTGCCGCCGAAAGCGGCCGAGGTGCTGTCGCTGGCGGTGCATGAGCTGGTGACGAACTCGCTGAAGTACGGCGCCATCAGCAGGAATGGCCGCATCAGCGTGTCGTGGTCCGTGCAGGCGGAGGACGGGGGCAGTCCCTGGCTGGCGCTGCACTGGTGCGAGAACCATGTGACGGTTTCGGACTGGTCGCCGCCGCAGCGGCGGGGCCTGGGCTGCTCGCTCATCGAGAAACGCGTGCCCTACGAACTGGTGGGCAGCGGGCAGCTGCAGTTCCGCGCCGATGGCGTAGATGCCCATATCCGCTTCCCGCTGCGTGAGCGCGACAGCCTGCTGCAGACGGATGCGCCGGCCACGGGGTGAGCAGTCGTCGGCATTGTCCGCGCCGCGTGCACGGCCTGTGCGATGATCCGGGGCATTGAAGCCATGGATGAGGATGCAGCACATGAACGAAGGGATGCAGTGGCTGGTGCGCGGTCCGCGCGCGTCTGTCACGGGGGACGCCATGCACGTACGTCGCTTTGCCGGCGCATTGTCTGCATTGATTGTGGCCGCGCTGGCCCTGCCCCTGCAGGCGGCACCCGCGCCGCCCAGCCTGGTGCAGGCGCTGAAGGCGGCCGAGGCTACCCTGCAGCTCATTCCGGGCGATGACATCGAACTCGACTTCCGGCCTGCATGGACTGGCGTGGCCGATCTGGATGGCGATGGCCGTTCCGAGATCATCTACTTCTACACGTCCACCTACACCGGGGGAACGTTCGCACAAAGGAACGTCGTTGCCGTGATGACGGCACTGACGCCGGATGATCCACGCGGCAAGGAGAATCCGAAAAGCCTGTCGCCGGTGGATGCCGAGGACTACGCGGCCATCCGTGCATCCGGCTATGCCGATGATGCGGGCATGCAGATACCAGGTGCGGTGCAGTCCATCCGCATCGAGGGCAGCCGCATCATCGTCGACTTCATCGTGACCGCCGGAGCGACGGTCTGCGAGATACCCCGCCACGACCGCGACTTCCGCCACGTCTGCCCGCCAGAGGGGCCGTATCAGTGGGTCCTGCACTGGACGCCGGGAAAACTGACCCGGCAGGAGCCGTAGCGTCGAGCTTGCTCGACTGATCCAGCGCTTCGTAGCGCCGAGCCCATGCTCGGCTGCTCCCGCTCTTTGTAGCGTCGAGCTTGCTCGACTGCTCCCGCTCTTTGTAGAGTCGAGCTTGCTCGACTGGCTTGCAAGAAACAGTCGAGCAAGCTCGACTCTACATCGCTCACCGGCGGGCTGGATCATGTGCCTGCAACCGGCTCGTGCAGCGGGCACCGATTGTGCTGCGACCGGTGCGCACGCGAGGCGGCCATGACGACCTTGCGTGCGCGGTTCAGCGCACCCAGCGGCCGATGTGCTTCCAGCGCGTGCCATGGACTGAACGCCAGGCGGTCTTCGACGCCCGGTGATTCCGCATCATCCCAACTCACCTGGGGCGGAACATGCAGCTCGGCCACGGCAATGAACGGGCTCTGCTCCTCTGGCCATTCCACCGAGGCATCCTCGATGGGCATCGTTTCTTCGTCCCGGCACAGCTGTGCACACAGCTCCCACACCAGATCGGCGCGTCCGCTCGCAAGCGCCTCCTGGATGGCATCGCGCTGGCTGTCCTCGCTGTTCTCTACCGGTGCACCATCCAGTGCCTGCAAGGTCGCCGACACAGGACGCAGGCAGAACTTGGCCACGTAGGGGCCGAAGCGGAACGGCACCTGGCTGAAGAAGGTTTCCCCCATCGGGTGTGTCTGCGGTTCGCCGCCCATCCCTTTGATCTTGCCGCTGCCGCCGCCTGCGGCTTCCAGCAGCCTTTCGCCGCCGCGCAGGGCGGCCGAAATCACTGCCTTGGTTCGCGGCATGCGCTCGGTGGTTGCCGCCAGCAGCTTGGTGGAACGGAGAAAGCCTTTTGGACCCGGGCTGGTGAAGGCCGGGCCGTTCACCATCAGGAAGTCCTGGCTGTGCTGTTCTTCGCTTTCCGCGACGCGGGCGCCGCTCACACCAAGGATCTTGATGGCGATGGCGCGTGGGGTGGACACCGTGTCCGGCAACTGTTCGGCGGGCGGGGAAGAGAAGCGGACGAGCGCCTCATACGTTGCAGGCGCAGCGAAGAGTCCGTGTGCCAGTTCCTGCGGCAGGCCATCAGAAACCCGCAGCCTGCCCTTGAGCAGCGCCTGGCCTTTTGCATGCACGGCACGATGCGCATGGCCTTCGGCTGCGGCCACCGTGCGGGCCATGCCGAGGAACACCTGGCGCAGCGCGTCGATGGTCTCGGCTTCGTCAGCCTCTGGCTGCTCCATGCCGGCGTGGAAGAAAACGGGGGAAAGTAGCGTGCGCATGGCTGGCTCCATCAGGGATGAAGCCAGCATGCGCGATTGCGGTTATCCGCCAGTGCAGGGCCGGCATGGGTCGCTTTCACGATCCATGCGCGGGCACCTGCAGTGCCTCAGGCGGGCTTCGGCGTCTCGCCTTCACCCGCTTCCGGCAGCGGCGGCAGGGTTGGGTCCACCGTCACCGGCCCATCGCTCTTCAGCAGGGCGGCGGCTTCCTTGTCGCTGGCCACGGCCGGCGGCGAACCACGCAGCGGCATGTTCGCCGTCTCCTTCACGAACATCATGGTGATCAGGCCGATCACCGCCGCAATCATCAGGTAGTAGGCGGGCACCAGCGGATCGCCGGTACGCTCGACCAGCCAGGCGGTGACCAGCGGCGTGGTACCGCCGAACAGCGATACCGACACGTTGAAGGCGATCGACAGCGCGCTGTAACGCACCGGCGTATAGAACAGCGCCGGCAGCGTGGACGGCATCGAACTGGTGAAGCACACCAGGGCAAGACCCAGCAGCATCAGGCCCAGGAAGATCAGCCAGTCGTTGCCGCTGCCGATCAGCAGCAGGCACGGCACGGCCAGCACCAGCAGCGCGATGCAGGCGCCGATGATCATCGGCCGGCGGCCGAGCTTGTCGCTGAAAAGACCGCCGACGATGTTCAGCGGCATCATCACCAGCATCACGATGATGATCAGCAGCAGGCCCTTGCTCTCCGCATAACCCATGGTCACGCTCAGGTAGCTGGGCATGTAGGTCAGCAGCATGTAGTCGGTGACGTTGAACACCAGCACCAGGCCCATGCACACCAGCAGCTGGCGGCCATGCACGCGGAACAGGTCACCCAGGCCCGGGCGGTCATGCTCGCGCTTCTCGGCTTCCTCGGCGAAGGCGCGGAAGGCCGGGGTTTCCTCCAGCTTCATGCGCATGTACAGGCCGAGCAGGCCCAGCGGACCGGCGACCAGGAACGGGATGCGCCAGCCCCAGTCCAGCATGTCCTCGCTGCTCAGCAGCATGTGCAGTGCGGTCACCGTGCCGGCGCCGGCGATGTAGCCGCCCAGCGTGCCGAACTCCAGCCAGCTGCCCATCAGGCCGCGGTTGCGGTCGGTGGAATACTCGGCGATGAAGGTGGCCGCGCCGCCGTACTCGCCACCGGTGGAGAAGCCCTGCACGACGCGCGCGAGCAGCAGCAGGACCGGGGCCCAGATGCCGATGCGTTCGTAGGAGGGAATCAGGCCGATGGCAAAGGTGCCCAGCGCCATCAGGATCATGGTGAAGGCCAGCACTTTCTGCCGCCCGTAGCGGTCACCCAGCGGACCGAACACCAGGCCGCCCAGCGGGCGCACCAGGAAGGCCACGGTGAAGGTCGCGAACGCGGCGATCACCTGCGCGGTGGGATTGCTGGAGGGGAAGAAGACCTGGCCGATGGTCACGGCAAGGTAGCCGTAGACGCCGAAGTCGAACCATTCCATCGCATTGCCCAGTGCAGCGGCACCGACGGCGCGCTTGAGCATGGGCTTGTCGACGACGGTGATCTCGTCGACCTTCAGGTGGCGGCGGCGTTTGAACCAACCGAAATGGGCATGGGCATCGGGGTTGTCCTGCATGGGGACGTCCTTTCTGTTCTTGGAGGGGGAGTGCGGAATAGGCGGTGTGGTGTGTCCCGGAAATCGGAAACGGCGATGCTGGCGCAACTGGCGCAGGGGCATCGGTGCGGGCGGTCCACGTTGGACCAGGACGTACGGGAAAAGACCACGCACGGGAAACTACGCCGTGGATTGGCGAGGGCTGGTGAAGATCAATGCCAGCGGTGATGGCAGATGCCGGCGATCAGAACGGGCTGACCGGACCAGGCTCGGTGCGCATCGGAAAAACAGTGAAGATCAGCGCCTGAGCGGCGTCATCCACCCGGATCCTGCACGCGGCGAAGGAATGAGGGGGTGGGAGCGGGTGTGGCAAGCGGTACGCCGGTCGGCCGTGCTTCCCACGTAACAGGCGTGCCTGCCACGTAGTACGTCGTGTCGATCATCCATTCATGATAACGGTTACGGCGTGAACTTGCAGCGAAGCGGGCTGTAGCGGACGCTGTGTTCCAGCGCGCCTGTTCATCCGCCTGCCGCAATGACATGCTGTGGACGCAGTGTGGCCGCATCGCTCACAACGCAGCCTTTACGGTGGTGGCGAACCAACGCAACCGGAGCATCGCATGACCCGTCGCATTCCCGAAGGTACCCTTGTCGTCGTCACCGATGGTGGCTCGGCGCGCGTGTTCACCAACGTCGGCACCGATCATCAGCTGACGCTGAAGCAGGAGGGCGAGCTGCGCCTGCAGGACATCAGCGAGCAGGGCGTGTCGGGACAGGGGCCCGCGGGTGCCGTGCCCAAGGACATGTCCATTTCCCAGCTCAACGAAGCGACGTTCGCCAAGCAGGTGGCCGAGCAGTTGAACGAGGATGCGCTGAAGAACCGCTACTCGCACCTGATCCTGGTGGCCGATCCGATCACCCTGGGCCGCATCCGCCCACTGCTGCACAAGGAAACGCAGGCGCGCCTGCTGGATGACCTGGCGAAGAACTTCACGAACGCGCCGCTGGAAGACATCCAGCGCGCACTGGCGGCTTGACGCCATGCCCTTCATGCGCGACCACCAGGCTGTAGAGCCGGCCCGCAGCGATGTCGATGCGCAGGCCGGCTGGCTGCTGATCGAGTTCGGTGCGCCGTGGTGCGGCCATTGCCAGGCCGCGCAGCCGGCGCTGCAGCAGTTCGTGGACGCGCATGATCTGCCGCACTGGAAGATCGAGGATGGCAAGGGCAAGCCGCTGGGCCGGTCGTTCCAAGTGAAGCTGTGGCCGACGGTGGTGCTGCTGCGCGACGGCCAGGAAGTAGCGCGCGTGGTGCGGCCGGTGGACAGCGCCGATCTGTCCACCCTGGTGGCCGCGCTGCCGACGTAGCGCCTGCCTTCCAATGTAGAGCCGAGCCCATGCTCGGCTGCCGTTCCGGCGGCCCCGCCCAACAGCGGTCAAGCAAGCTTGACCACTACCCAAGCAAACCCGGAGCGCAGCCCCGCCGCAGCGCTATAATCCGCCAGTGCTGTCGCTCTGCTTGAATTCCGATGACCTCTCCGCTTTCCGCTGAATCCCCGCGGCGTCACGCCGCACCCGCGATCTGGGATGACCTGCTCGCCCATCGCTTCGAGGCCATCGAGTCCGCCTTGCCCGAGCTCCTCGTACCGCAGGACGCCGAGGGCGGTGCGCGTGCACTGGCCCTGCTTGCGCCGCCGCAGGCGCTGTCGATCAACGCGCTGTGGCAGGCCCTGGCTGTGTGGCAGCGGCAGGTTCCGCAGGCTGATGCGCCACTGATGCTGGCCGCCTTGGTGTGGGACCGCATCGCCGTCGATCTGCGCGGCTCGGGCTGGACGTCAACGGTGGGCGAGGGCGCCTGGTCCAGCGTGCATGCCGCGCAGACCGCGCTGTTCGTCCACGCCATTGCCCTGGCCGATCGCGGGCCATTGCCCTGGCCGCTGCTGCACCAGCTGATGCGCAGCGTGGCGGCGTTCGGTGTGCCGATGTGGATGAGCGACTGGATGCACGATGGCTTCCATCCCGCCGATGGCGCCGGCCCGTGGCGCGACATGCAGGCGCTGCTCGGCGCGTGGATGGCCGAGGCGCCGCGCCTGCCGGAGCTGCCGGCGCAGATGCCTGCGTCCTGGTCTGCCGCGATTCCGCCGCCGCCGGAACTGGATGAGGAGGGCGACCCGATCGCGAGCGACGAGGCTTCGCCGCAGCCGGCACTGGCCTGGCTGCAGATGGGCCTGCAGGCTGCAGGGCACGCACTGCCGCTGCTGGACACCTACGCGCGGCTGCGTACGCCGCGCTGGGGCGGCAGCCATGAAGAGATTCTGGCGCTGGCCGAGGGCCCCCTGGCCGAAGGCCTGGACGCATCGCAGCGCAACCAGCTGCGCATGATCGTGTGGCTGGATGCCATCGACGTGGACAGCATCGACACCGACGACCGCAGCGCGGTGCAGCAGGCCTTCGCGCGCGGCATGGAACTGCTGGCCCAGCCGCAGTCGGCGCTGGAGCGGACGGGTATCCATCTGCAGCTGGCCGAGCTGGCTTCGCGGGTGCACAACGCCGAAATGGCTGCGGCGTACTACGCGCAGGCGGCCGACCCCAGCGTGCCGCGCGGTTTCGATGATCATCAGCTGATGCGCATGCTGCATGCAGCCGCGGCAACTGGCATGGGTGAGTGGCTGGCGCCGGTGGTGGCACGGCAGTGGCGAAACTCGGCCTGGGCGGCGGTGATGCAGGGCGTACTGCGCGATACCGGTTGGTGCGGGGTGACGCCCGATGCGGCGCAGGCCGAGGCGGCCTGGCGCCACGCGGTCGCGCTGATGGTAGTGCCGGCGCCGGGCGCGGACTGCCCGTTCAACGACGTCTACCATGCCTTCGACGAATCGCTGCAGCACACTGCGCTGCTGCACATGGCGCAGGTCGGTGCCGAACTGGGCTTCCCGGAGATGCAGGCCGCGCTGGGCTACCACTACTTCGAGCACGCGCCGTCCTACGATCCGGCGCTGGCCATCCAGTGGTACCGCCGTGCGGCCGAGCAGGATAGTGGCCGCGCGCTCTACAACCTCAGCCTGGTCTACGACCGTGGCCTGGAGGAGGGCGGCATTGCCGGCATCGGCGCGGACGAGCTGGTGCATCTGTCCAATGCCTGCGAGCTGCGCTGCCTGGAGCTGGCGGCGACCGAAGAAGAGTGGGGCGAGCGTCTGCAGCGTCGCGTCCGCAGCTGCGTAGCGGGTGCGGGGTACTACCTGCGCACGCAGGTGCCTGCCGAGGGGCGCCTGCCGCGCCTGCTGGATACGCTGGAGTTCTGGGGTGGACAGGCGTGGACGCAGGCAGCCTGGATGCTGGCGCAGTACTACGCCGCGCGCAGCGAAGTCGAGTTTGACCGCGCGGTGTTCTGGGCCGAGCGTGCCTGCGCGCAGCAGCCGGATGAGGAAGAGGTGCAGGCGTTGCGCACGACCCTGCAGCGCGGCCTGTTTGGCAGCCGCCGCTACCGGCAGGCGATGGAACGCGTGCGCGACGGCCTGCCAGCGCGGTGATGCCCTTGTAGAGCCGAGCCCATGCTCGGCTGTTCTTGTAGAGTCGAGCCATGCTCGACTGCTCTTGTAGAGTCGAGCCATGCTCGACTGCTCTTGTAGAGTCGAGCCTATGCTCGACTGCAGTTCCAGCCGAGCATGGGCTCGGCTCTACAGGAGGCGTCAGCCGAGCATGGCCCGGCGCTACGCCGTCCGCTGCACCATCACCGCAAACTGCTCCGGCCAATCGCGGTACAGCGCCACCTGGCCCTCGCGGCGCACCGCAGATACCGCCGCGGCATCAATCTGCCCGATCAGCCAGCGGCTTTCCTCGGTGAACACCCGCTCGCTCTCGCACAGCACGCCGTTGGCCGGCATGCCGCGGTCGGCCGGCACATACATCGCCGCGCGGCCGTAGTTCACATCCACCGACGGACTCCAGCTGGCCATGCCGGCCGTCGCCGAGACCAGTACCGGCAGCTGGTTCTCCAGTGCACGTGCCTGCGAGCCGATGCGCACGCGGTGGTAGCCGGCCTCGGTATCGGTGCAGCTCGGTGCCAGCAGCAGGTCCACGCCGGCCTCGGCCAGCTGCCGGGCCAGCATCGGGAATTCGGTGTCGTAGCAGATCAGGATGCCCAGCGTGCCCAGCGGCGTGGCGAACGTGCGCAGGCCCTCGCGGCCACCGGCGATGTTCCATTCCTCGCGCTCGAAGCGGGTCATGATGAGCTTGTCCTGGTGGCCCAGCAGGCCCTGCGGACCGAACAGGAACGCGCGGTTGCGGTACTGGCCATCAGCGTCCAGTACCGGTGCCGAGCCCGGACAGAACCAGATGCGATGGCGGCGCGCGATCTCCGCACACAGCGCCTGCCAGCGCGGCAGCAGCGGCTGGATGCCGGCGATGGACGCGGCCAGGTCGCCGCGCTCGGCCGGCCGCAGCTGGCCGGTCAGGGTCATCGCCGCGTACTCGGGAAGCAGCACCAGCTGCGCACCGGCGGCCGCGGCTTCGGCCACATGGGCGTCCAGGTGGGCGGCGTAGTCGTCCCAGTGCTCGAACAGCTCGATGGCGTACTGGCTGGCAGCGAAGCGGATCATGCGGTCAGCGCCTTCAGCCAGAACGACATCGGCTTGGCGGTCTTCTCGCTGTGGCCGACGTCGCGCCAGGTGAAGGACGTGCTCAGCTCGGGATGATGGACATAGCCGCGGTTGTGCCAGAACGCATCCAGCGGCTGGTAATCGGCCGGTCGCAGCGGGTGGTCCCGTGGGCGCTGCACCGCGCTGAAGCAGCACAGGTCGAAGCCGGCCTGGCGGGCATGCGCCTCGCGGGCTTCGAAGAAGCGCACGCCCAGGCCCTGGCCGCGGTACTCGGGCAGCAGCACCGATTCGCCGAAGTAGAAGATGCGGTCGGTGTCCCAGGCACTGCCCAGGAACGGCGCCTGGAACTCAGCGGTCTCCTCGCGCATGGGGATGCCGGTGGACGCACCGACCACGCGGTCGCCGTCCTGGGCCAGCACGATGATGCTGCCGGCGGCTGCCGCGTAGGTTGCCGCGTAGCCGCGCTCGTAGGCCAGGTCGCCTTCGTAGAGATACGGGAAGTCACGGAAGACGCGGATGCGCAGGCGCGCGAGGTCGTCCAGGAAGGGGGTTGCTGCCAGCCCCTGTAGCGTGGTGATGCGCACGTTCGTTGTCGCCCATGGATACTGGGGGTGAGTATAGGCTATGCTCCCCGGCCCGCCCATCCCCAGGATCCCCCCATGACTGCCACCGACGTCATCCGCGCCTACTACGATGCCTTCAACAGCGGCGATATCGAGGCGTTCGTCGCCCAGGTCACCGACGACGTGGTGCATGACATCAACCAGGGCAGTCGCGAGGTCGGCAAGGACGCGTTCCGTGCGTTCTGTCAGAAGATGGCCCGTTCGTACCGCGAGCAGCTGACCGACATCGTGGTGTTCGGCAGTGCCGATGGCAGCCGCGGTGCCGCCGAGTTCACCGTCAACGGCCAGTACCTGGCCACCGACGAAGGTCTGCCCGAAGCGCACGGCCAGCCGTACGTGCTGCCGGCGGGTGCGTTCTTCGAGATCCGTGACGGCAAGGTCGCGCGCATCACCAACTACTACAACCTGCCGCACTGGATCGCCGCGGTGGGGGCTGAAGAGAGGGAATCGAGGGAGCTGGGCAGGGCCCGGCTCCCTCGCTGCACACTTACCAGCTGTAGCTCACGCCCACCTGCGCGGCATTCTGGTGGTAACCACT